>JAEZXM010000268.1 GCA_023419875.1 Pseudomonadota bacterium
CGCCCGCCCGAGCGTGAGGTGCGCCGAGAAGGCGCGCGCCTCGGGCGCGAAGCCGAGCGGCGTGAGCCGCCTGCCGAGGTCCGCGGCGAGCGCCGAGAGCGCCGCCACGTCGCCGCCGAGGCCGAGCCACACGACACGCGGGCGGCGCGCGTTGGGGAACCCGCCCGCGCCCTTCACCTCCAGAGACAGCGGCCGGGCCGCGGCGGCAACGCCGGCCACGGCCTGCTCCACCGCGGCGACGCGCTCCTCCGGGACCGCACCCAGGAACTGGATGGTGAGGTGCAGGTTCTCCTCGGCCACCCAGCGCACGTCCGAGGCCGCGGCCCCGGCGGCGCGGCGGAGAACCGCCGCCGCGAGGGCGATCCGTCGCCGGACGGGCTCGGGCGGTTCCAGCGCGACGAAGAGGCGGCGGGGCACGGGCTCGGTTTACCCCACCCGACCGCGCAAGGCGACATACCCGCGGCCTGGGCGCTCCTGCGCCCGCCCGCTCACCGTGCGTTCCGTGCCCCATGTTCGGGCGTCCCTCCGGCGACCCCGGGCCGCAACTTGGAGACGTGCCAGCCGACCCGGCCACGGCAGTGATCATGGACGCTTTGCAGCGGCTCCTGGACGTACAGGCA
Organism: Pseudomonadota bacterium; assembly: GCA_023419875.1. Classification (GTDB taxonomy): domain Bacteria; phylum Myxococcota; class Myxococcia; order Myxococcales; family Anaeromyxobacteraceae; genus Anaeromyxobacter. The sequence continues at coordinate 621 of JAEZXM010000268.1, forward strand.
GTGGAGCTGCGTCCGGCACTCGTGGAGGTCGCGGACGCGATCGCCGCAGCGACGGGCGCGGAGAAGGTCGACGCCTTCCTTCACGATCCGGCGTCCGGGTCCTTGAACGCGGTGGGCGTCAGCCGGACCCCGCTCGGACGGAAGCAGCAGCGGCTCGGCCTCGACCGCCTGCCCGTCGTCGCGGGAGGCCGGTTCGCCGCCGTGTTCACCACCGGCGTCGAGTTCATGACCGGCCATGCCGAGGCGGACCAAGTGGAGCTGCCGGGCATCGTCCGGGAGCTCGGGGTGCGATCGAGCATCGTCGTTCCGCTGGACATCGCCGGCGAGCGCCGCGGCGTCCTCGCTCTCGCCTCGACGGTTCCGGACGCGTTCGGCGAGCACCTGCTCCGGTTCGCGCGATCCGCCGCCCGCTGGACCGGCACGGTGGCCCATCGAGCGGAGATCCTCGAGCGGCTCGCGGCGGAGGCGACCGAGCGCGGCCGGCGCGAGGCCGCGGAGGAGCTCATCACGGTGGTCGCGCACGACCTCAGGAACTTCATCGCGCCGATCCACGCCCGGATCGTGCTCATGAAGCAGCGCGCGATGCGGGAGCAGGCCACGGCCTACCAGCGCGACGCAGAGCTCGCCCAGAAGTCTCTCAACGGGCTGACGCAGCTCCTTTCGGCCCTCCTCGACGTGAGCCGGATCGACCAGGGCCTCTTCGAGGTCCAGCTCGCGCCCACCGAGCTCGTCGGGCTGGTGCGGGAGGTCGCCGCGGGGATCGGTACCCCGGACGTCCCGATCGCGGTCCAGGGCGAGCCGGAGATCCTGGCCGAGGCCGACCCGCCCCGGCTACGCCAGGCCCTCGAGAACCTGCTCTCGAACGCCGTCAAGCACTCGCCGCCGGGCGTCCCCGTGCTCGCCGAGGTGTCGGTCATGAGCGAGGGCCCGGGCCTCTCCCGCGCGCGCGTCCGGATCGAGGACCGCGGGCCGGGCATGGACGCGGACCTGGCTGCCCGCGCGTTCACGCGGTTCGCGCGCGGGGCCCGGTCCAGTGGCCTGGGCCTCGGGCTCTACCTCGCGCGGGAGATCGTGCGCGCCCACGGCGGCACGCTAGAGCTGGACACGGCGCCGGGAAAGGGAGCCCGCTTCCTGATCACGCTCCCGCCGTACGGCGCGTGACGGCTCACCTCCGCAACAGCTTCTGCATCCGCTCCGAGAGCTCCATGAGCGAGTGCGCGCCGCCCGCGACCTCGCGGGTCCCCGTCGCGGTCTCCTCGGTGGCGAGGAAGATCTCGTTCATCGCCTTCTGGACCTCGTCCACGCCCTTGTCCTGCTGCTGCGCCACCTGGGCGATGTCGCGGGCTGCCTGCGAGGACTCCTGGAGCGCCTTGGCGAGCCGCTGGATCGCGCTCCCCGAGGACCGGGCCACCTCGGCGCCGCGCTCGGCGCGCTGCGCGCCCTTCTCGGCCGCGGTCATGGCGGCCATCATCGCCTTGTGGCCCTCGCCCAGGAGCCGCTTCACGCGCTGCGCGGAGCTCCGCGCGTCCTCGGCGTGCCCGCGCATCTGCTCCACGATCGCCGCGAACCCCTGGGCGGCGGGGTTCTTCTCCACCTCGCGCGCCGCCTCCGCGGCGAGGATCTGGGAGCGCTCCGCCACCGTGTCCACGACCGAGGCGATCTCGAAGATGTCCCGCATCCGATCGTTGAGCCCCTCGATCCGGCTCGCGAGCTCGCGCACCTCCTCGGCGAGCTTCAGCATCTCGCCGCTCGCCTCGTCGGCCGCCTTGAGGCCCTCCTCCGAGCTCCGCTGCGTGGACTTCGCCACGCCCACCACCGTCTCCGCGGTGAGCGCCGCCCGCTGGGCGGTGTGGGCGAGCTGGCTCATCGTCTCCATCGCCTCGCGCACCGAGGCGGCGTTCTGCGAGGCGAGCGCGCTGAAGGACGAGACGGTCGAGAAGAGCTTCTGGGAGGCGCGGCTGATCTCCTTCGAGAAGTCGGTGATGGCGAGCCGGCTCGTCCGCTCCGCGACGACCCGCCGATCTTCGAGCCGGCCCGCGTACCAGGCGAAGACGCCGAGGACGATCGGCGTGGTGTTCACGATCCACATGAGCGGCATCGCCTGCGCCCGGGCGACGGAGGCGAGGAAGCCGTCCGCCGCCGGCTGGAGCAACGCCTGAAGCAGCGTGCCGCCGATCGGGAACGTCAAGCCGAAGAGCGCTCCCCTGAGCAGGTATGTACGGCGGGTCATGGTCTCCCAGCCTCCGGAACCATGCCAGTATGCCCCGTTCGAGCGCCGGCCGGTACGGGGCGGCGCGCTCGGCGTGCGGATGACAACCGGCCGTACGGGGTCGATGTCCGGTGATATCCGCCCGCGGTGGGCTCTTCGCGCCCCGCTTCGCCCGGGGCTCAACGCTCCGGGAGCAGCCGGACGAACGCCTGCACGTCCGCGACCCACTCCGCGGGCGCGCTGTGCGCGGCCCAGTGGCTGCCCGTCGGGTGGATGTTCCAGACGACGAGGTTCCGGTGGTTCTCCTCCGCGAGCCGGCGGATCGAGACCGTGTCGTTCGCGAACATCGCCAGGCCGACCGGCGCGCGGGACGGCGGGAGGGCCTTCACCGCCGCCTCCTCGCGATCGGCCTCGCGGTAGAGGCGCAGCCCGGAGGCGACCGTGCCCGTGACCCACGCCGCCGTGGCCTGAGTGAGCACGAACTCCTGGTCGAGGCCGCCGCGGAACACGATGTTCAGCCACCCGAGGTACCCCGCCGGCGAGTCGGTGAGCGCGTGCGCGAGCGAGGACGGCTGCTGGACCTGGACGTGGTGGTACGCCGACATGTTCTCGACGTACCAGGCCTGGGCGCCGAGCGCGGCCCGCTCCTCCGGCGTGGGATCCGGGAGCCGCGCCCCGGCGTCGACGAGCGAGTCGAAGATCTGCGTCACGTGCGCGCCGAGGATCCGCTCCGGGTGGCGGCGCGCGAGCACGAGCGAGACCTCGCTCCCCCAGTCGTTGCCGATCGCCAGGAACCGCGGGTACCCGAGCCGCGCCATGAGCTCGACCCAGGCGCCGGCGATCCGCAGCCTCCCCCAGCCGCGCGCCCGCGTCGGCCCCGAGAAGGCGAAGCCCGGGAGCGACGGGACGACGAGGTGCAGGGCCGTCCGCGGGTCGCCCCCGTGCGCGCGCGGGTCCGTGAGCGGCCCGACGACGTCCAGCCACTCGAACACCGAGGCCGGCCAGCCGTGGGTGAGGATCGCCGGCCTCGCGTCGGGCTCGGGCGAGCGGACGTGCAGGAAGTGGACGTTCGCGCCGTCGAGCTCGGTCGTCCACTGCGGGTGGACGTTCAGCCGGGCCTCGTGCGCGCGCCAGTCGTAGCGGTGGAGCCAGCGATCCACCTGCTCGCGCAGGTGCGCCGCCGGCGTGCCGTCGTCCCAGCCCGCGTCCGGGAGATCGTCTGCGAAGCGGGTCCGCGAGAGCCGGTCGCGGAGGTCGGCGAGGACGGAGTCGGGGACGTGGGCGCGGAAGGGCGAGAGCTCGGGCATGGGTCGGGCCCCTGCCTTCTCCCGCTACTCCACCGTCACGCTCTTCGCGAGATTGCGAGGCTGATCCACGTCCGTCCCCTTCAGATCCGCCACGTGGTACGCGAGGAACTGGAGCGGGATGATCGAGAGGAGCGGGCTGAGGAGCGGCGGCGCGGGCGGCACGGTGATCGCCACCTCCGCGAGGCTCGCAGCGTGTGTGTCGCCCTCGGAGACGACCGCGTAGACGTGGCCGCCGCGGGCGCGGACCTCCTCGATGTTGCCGAGGGTCTTCTCGTACGCCGGCTCCTTCGTCGCGAGCACCACCACCGGCATCTGCTCGTCGATGAGGGCGATCGGCCCGTGCTTCATCTCGCCGGCGGCGTAGCCCTCGGCGTGGATGTACGAGATCTCCTTGAGCTTGAGCGCCCCCTCGAGCGCCACCGGGAACTGGTTCCCGCGGCCGAGGAAGAGGACGTCGCGGGCCGCGGCGCACTTCTTTGCCACCGGCATCAGCGCCGCCTCCTGGCGGATCATCTGCTCCATCCAGAGCGGCAGGTGCCGCAGCGCCTCGAGCTGCTCGCGCCCCTGGTCCGCGGTGAGCGTGCCGCGTAGGCGGCCGAGCCGGACCGCGAAGAGGAACAGCGCCGCGAGCTGCGTGGTGAACGCCTTCGTGGAGGCGACGCCAATCTCCGGCCCGGCGCGGGTGAAGAGCGTGCCCCCGTCGCACTCGCGGGAGATCGCCGAGCCGACCACGTTGCAGATCGCGTAGGCGCGCGCGCCCTTCGCCTTCGCCATCTTGACCGCGGCGAGCGTGTCCGCGGTCTCGCCGGACTGGGTGATGGCGAGGCAGAGGGTCCGCTCGTCCACGAGCGGCTCGCGGTTCCGGAACTCGCTGCCGAGCTCGACCTGCGCCGGGACCTTCGCGAGCGTCTCGATCATGGTCCGCCCGGCGAGGCCGGCGTGGGAGGACGTCCCGCAGGCGACGAGCACGACGCGCTGCAGGGACCGCGCGTACTCCTCGGGGAGCTCCATGCCGTCGAGCACCACGTCGCCCTGCTCCAGCGAGGCGCGGCCGCGGATCGTGTCCGCGACCGCCCGGGGCTGCTCGAAGATCTCCTTGTGCATGAAGTGCTTGTGGCCGTCCTTCTCCGCGGCCACCGCGCTCCACTCGATCTTCCGCGGCTTGCGCGTGAGCGGCTCGCCGGCGCGGCCGTAGAGGGCGATGCCCGAGGGCGAGAGGACCGCGAGCTCACCCTCCTCCAGGTAGACCACCTCGCGCGTGTGCTCGAGGATCGCCGGCACGTCCGAGGCGAGGAAGCTCTCGCCCTTCCCGTAGCCGACCACGAGCGGCGAGGCGTTCTTCGCGGCGACGATCTCCTCCGGCCGCTTCTCCGAGACGACCGCGATGGCGTAGGTCCCGCGGACCTTCCCGAGCGCCGCGTGCACCGCCTCGCGCAGGTCGCGCTTCCCCTCCTCGAGCGCGCCGGCGATGAGGTGGGCGAAGATCTCGGTGTCGGTCTCCGAGCTGAACCTGTGCCCCTTCGACGAGAGGGACGCCTTGAGCTCGAGGTGGTTCTCGATGATGCCGTTGTGCACCACTGCGACGCCGCCGTACGAGTGCGGGTGGGCGTTCTCGTCCGAGGGCCGGCCGTGCGTCGCCCAGCGGGTGTGGCCGATGCCGGTGCAGCCGCCGAGCGGCCCGTCCGAGAGGAGCTGGACGAGGTTCGCGAGCTTTCCCTTGGCCCGCTTCACGGCGAGGCCGCGAGGTCCGACCACGGCGACGCCGGCCGAGTCGTAGCCGCGGTACTCGAGCTTCCGAAGCCCGTCCACGATGAGATCGACGCACTGCCTCGGACCGACGTAGCCGACGATGCCGCACATGGGAGTTTCCCCCGGACGATGTCTAGACGGTGATCGAGCCTGCCCGGCGGGCCGGCGAGCGGCCCTTCCCCGCCCGGGATGGGCGAGGGGCGAGCGTGTCCTTCATCTGCTTCTCCTGCTGGCGCCGTGCCACCCAACCCTCCTTGGTGACCTGGCGCGCCCGGCCGAGCGCCAGCGCGCCCGGCGGCACCGCCTCGGTCAGGGTGGAGCCCGCGGCCACGTACGCGCCCGCCCCGATCTCGATCGGCGCGACCAGGATCGAGTCGGATCCGACGAACACGCCGTCGCCGATCCGGGTCGGGTGCTTCTTCTCGCCGTCGTAGTTGCAGGTGATCGTGCCCGCGCCGACGTTCACGCCCCGGCCGATGTCGGCGTCCCCGAGATACGTGAGGTGGTTCGCCTTCGAGCCCTTGCCGAGCCGCGTCTTCTTGGTCTCGACGAAGTTCCCGACGTGGGCCCCCTCGCCGATCTCCGACCCGGGCCGCAGCCGGGCGAACGGGCCCACGATCGCCTTCGCCTCCACCCTCGCGTCCTCGACGATCGTGTACGGCTTGAGCGTGACGCCCTCCCCCACGAGGGCGTCCTGAAGGATGCAGCCCGCGCCGATCACCGTCTCCGCCCCGACGCGGGTGCGTCCGCGGAGCCGCACGCCCGGCTCGATCACCACGTCCTGCCCGATCTCCACGCCCTCGTCGCAGTCGAAGCGGGCAGGGTCCTCGATGGTCACCCCCGCCCGCGCGTGCGCCTCGGCCAGCCGGCCGACGAGCACCCGCCCAACCCGCGCCAGGTCCACCCGGTCGTTCACCCCGGCCGCGACGAGCGCCGGCACCTCGACGGTCGAGGCCCCGCCCCGCGCCGCCGCCATGGCGACGAGGTCCGGGAGGTAGAACTCGCCCTGGGCGTTCTTCGCGCCGACCTTCCCGAGCGCACGCCAGAGGAACTCCGACTCGACGCAGTAGAGGCCGGAGTTCACCTCGCCGATCGCGCGCTCCGCCTCGGTCGCGTCCTTCTCTTCGACCACGCGCACCGCCCGGCCGCGCTCGTCGCGGACGACGCGGCCGTAGCCGCGCGGCGATTCCGGGCGCATCGTCGCCATGACCGCGAGCGCCTTCGTCCGGGCGCGCGCGGAGACGACCGCCGAGAGCGCCTCGACCGTGAGCAGCGGGGTGTCGCCCGAGAGGATGAGGATGGGGCCGGCCCATCCGCGCATCGCCGCCTTCGCCTGGAGCACCGCGTGCGCGGTGCCGAGCTGCTCCCGCTGCTCGGCGAACCGGAGCGGCGCGCCCGGGAGCGCCGCGACGAGCGCCGCCTGCACCGCCTCCGCCTGGTGGCCGACCACCACCACGACCCGCTCCGCGCCGAGCTCCAGCGCGCGCTTCACGGGGTAGTACGCGAGGGGCCGGCCTGCGATCTCGTGCAGGACCTTGGCGCGGGCCGACTTCATCCGCGTCCCCTTCCCGGCGGCGAGGACGACGGCGGCGATGGGCGAGCGTGGGCGTGCCATGCGCGCGAGAGGCTAAGGCCCGCCCGGCCTCGCGATCAAGCGCGGATCCGAGCCGCGATCACTGCGCACCGGAAGGGGCTGCGCGCGGCCGGCGTGTCACCCGCGAGCGGGACCCGCGCGCTCCGGTCCCCGCTACACTCGCCTCATGCCCCACCTCCTCCTGCTGCTCCTCTCTGCGACCGCGGTCTCCCCCCGAGGCGCGGTGGCCAGCGCCCACCCGCTCGCCAGCCAGGCCGCCGCGCAGGTCCTCCGCGAGGGCGGGAACGCGGTTGACGCGGCGGTCGCGGCGGCGTTCGTGCTCGCGGTCGTGGAGCCGCAGTCCTCGGGGCTCGGGGGCGGCGGCTTCGCCCTCGTCCACCTCGCGCGCGAGGGTCGGACGGCCGCGCTCGACTTCCGCG
>JAEZXM010000477.1 GCA_023419875.1 Pseudomonadota bacterium
GCTCACAACAGGTCGCTCACCTCCACCTGCCCGAGCGGGACGTTCAGCATCCTGCCGTTCGGGAGCAGGTTTCGGGGGACCGGCTGGCCGAGGAGCGCGAGCTTGAGCCTCTCGCACCGCCCGAAGTCCCTCTCGCAGTACTGGTTGACCCAGACGCGCAGCGCCGCCTTGATCGAGAACTGCTGGAAGAGGGGGCAGCGGTCGATGCGGCTGCAGGCTTCCATGGTCTCTGCTCCCGGACCTCGGGTTGCCGCGCGATCATACCCCCGTGCGCGGACACGCGTGCGCGACCCCACGGTGTCGTCCGGGGTTTCCCCAGGGCGGACATTGGCCCCTGTGGGAGCACCGCGTCCCTCCGGGGTGACGCCAGGCCTCGCAAGGAAAGCGCTGCTCGCTCGACAGACGCCGCCGGGCCGGGCAGAAACGCGCCATGCTCGAGCTCCTCTCCCAGCCGGACACCTGGATCGCCCTTGGCACGCTCTCCGCCATGGAGATCGTGCTCGGCATCGACAACGTCGTGTTCCTCACCATCCTCGCCGGGCGGCTGCCGCCCGCGCAGCAGCCGCTCGCCCGCAAGCTCGGGCTCGGCTTCGCTCTCCTCACCCGCCTCGCGCTCCTCTTCGCGATCTCATGGGTGATGGGGCTCACGCGCGAGCTCTTCGGCGTGGCCGGCCACGGCTTCTCGGGGCGCGACCTCATCCTGCTGGCGGGCGGCCTGTTCCTCATCGCCAAGGCGACCCACGAGATCCACGACAAGCTCGAGGTGGAGCACGCCTCCGACCGCGCCCCGCGGCCGGCGGGGGCGTTCTGGGCGGTGATCCTCCAGATCGGGATCCTCGACATCGTCTTCTCGCTCGACTCGGTGATCACCGCGGTCGGGATGGCCCGGCACCTCGCGGTCATGGTCGCCGCCATGATCATCGCGGTCGGCGTGATGCTCGTCTCCGCCGATCGGATCGGGAGGTTCGTCGAGAAGCACCCGACCATGAAGATGCTGGCCCTGGCGTTCCTCATCCTCATCGGCGTGATGCTCGTCGCCGAGGGTTTCGGGAAGCACGTCGAGAAGGGGTACATCTACTTCGCCATGGCCTTCTCGCTCGCGGTCGAGCTGCTCAACATGCGGATGCGCCGGGCAAGGCGGGTCCCCGTCCAGCTGCACCAGCGGTACGACGCCCAGGCGCCCGCGCCGCCGCGAGGACCCTGACGACCACACGAAGTCACCTCCCGGGGACCTTCAGAGGAGCGGGAGACGACCTTGCCTCTCGTTTCCGCCTGATCCATCCTCGCGCGCTTTGGAGCCGCCCTTGAACAGCGCCTTCCTCGCCGTCTTCCTCGGCACCGTCCTCGTCGCCTCGATCACCCCCGGGCCGAGCATGCTGCTCGCGCTCGATCACGGTATCCGGCACGGGCCACGCCGCGCGCTCGCCACCGCGCTGGGCAACGTCGCCGCCACCGCGCTCCAGTGCGGGGTGTCGCTGGCGGGCCTCGGCGTCCTGCTCACGCGCTCGGCGTGGTTCTTCGGCGCGCTCCGGTACGCCGGCGCCGCCTACCTCGTCTGGTGCGGCATCCGGATGATCCTGGCCGGTTCCGGGGAGCTCGGTCCGGCGCCGGCGCGGCCGAGGCGCGGCCTCTTCCTGCAGGCATTTCTGGTGACGCTCGGGAACCCGAAGGCGGTCCTCTTCTTCACTGCCCTGTTTCCGCAGTTCATCGGAGACGGGCTCACCGCGGCGCGGGCCGCCCTCATGCTGGGCTCGGTGCTGGCGATCACCTTCGTCTGCATGATGGCCTACTCGACCGTCGGGGGTCGCGTTCGAACGCTGCTCGCCCGGGCCCGCGCACGGCGCGCCATGAACACCGCGTTCGGAATCTCGTTCGTCGGTCTCGGGGCGGGGCTCGCGCTGGACCGGCGGTGATGCAGGCACGCGCCCGGCCCTCCCGGAGGGGCGCGACGAACGCGCGCCCGCGCCGGAGTCGGGATCATCGACGCCTGGCCCTGCTACTCTTCGCGCGGGGCTCGAGGTGGCGTGACGCGAACGGACTACATCCTGCGCCAGCGCGCGGAGCACGGCCGCAGGGCGGTGGCGGTCCTCCCGATCCACTACCCGAAGGAGCTCCTCACCGCGCTCGACCTCCTGGCGATCGAGGTGTGGGGGCCGCCGGGCCCGCCGCGCGGCGAGGCCGCCGGCCGGATCCAGGCCTACGTGTGCGCCGTGGTCCGCAACGCGCTCGCCTTCCTCGCCTCCGGCGGCGCAGACGCGGTGGATGCGGTCCTCTTCCCGCACACCTGCGACTCGATCCAGCAGCTCGCCACCCTCGTCACCGATCTCGGCGGCTGGCGGAAGCCGGCGCTCACCTTCCTCCACCCGAGGTCCCTCGACCGCCCGAGCGCCCGCCGGTTCCTCGAGAACGAGTTGCGGGCGCTGGCGGCGAAGCTCGCGGCGGTCGCCGGCCGGCGGCTCGACCCCGAGCGGCTCGCCGGCGCGATCCGCTTGCACCGCGCGATCGACGCCTGCCGCGCCGCCCTCCTCGACGGGCGCGCGACGCTTCCGCTCGACGACGCCGCCCTCTACGCGCTCCTGCGGCGCGGCGAGTGGCTCTGGCCCGAGGAGCACCTCGCCGAGCTCCGGGAGGCGGTCGCGCGGCTGGGGACCGGCTCTCGCCCGCCGGGCACGCCGGTGCTCGTGACCGGGTACGTGCCCGAGCCCGCCGGGATGCTCGCGGCGCTCGACGCGGCGGGGCTCTGGATCGCGGCCGACGACTACGCCGCGGTGGGCCGGCGCGTCGTGCGCGAGGCGGACTCCGAGATCGAGGACCCCTGGCGAGCGCTCGCGGACCGGTACGCGGCGGCGCCGCCCTGTCCGACCCGCTCCGCGGATCAGGCTCCGCGGCTGCGCCACCTCGAGGCGCTCCTCGACCGGAGCGGCGCCCGGGGCGTGATCATCCACACCGTGAAGTTCTGCGAGCCCGAGCTCTTCGACGTGCCCGCGATCCGGCAAACGTTCGCGTCGCGCGGAGTCCCGGTCCTCCAGCTCGAGGGCGAGCTGGAGCGCGAGCTCCCGGGCCAGGTGGTGACGCGGATCGAGGCGTTCGCGGAGCTCCTCTCGGCCGGGAGGGCGGCGTGATCGTGCGGCGGCTCCAGTACGAGCTGGCGGCCCGGGCGGTCGGGCCCTTCCTGGCCGCGCTCGACGACTGGCGGCGCGCGCACCGGAAGCGGCGCGCTCGGAAGAGCCCGTTCGCCCCGCCCCTCGAGTCGCTCCGGGCCCTCAAGGATCTGATGCTGGTCCACTACTACGCCGGCCGGTACGCGGATGGCGCGGTGCCGGTCGCCTGGGTGACGAGCGGGTTCCCGGTGGAGCTCCTGCGCCCGCTCGGCTTCCACACGGTCTATCCGGAGAACCACGCCGCGCTCTGTGGCGTGCGCCGCGTCGTCCCCGAGCTGTCGGACGCCGCCGAGGGCCAGGGGTACTCGCGCGACCTGTGCAGCTACGCCAGGACCGATCTCGGCTGCGTGGAGACCGGGAAGACGCCCGTCGGCCGGCTGCCGCGTCCCGACCTCCTCGCCTGCTGCACCAACATCTGCCAGACGGTCCT
>JAEZXM010000596.1 GCA_023419875.1 Pseudomonadota bacterium
CTGGACCCGGGCCCGGCGCGGTGGCAGGATGCCCACATCGGATCCAGCCATGCGGATGCAAGTCCATCGTGCAGGCGGGGAGAGGTTCCATGTCCCCGGCGTGCGTGTCGCGCGGAGGCGCGAATGACCGTTGGCGTGGGGAGTGGCACCTTTCGTGGCGTGGTGCTCTCCGAGGCCGTCCAGGAGTCTGCGTCCGCCGTCCCGAGCGATCTCGAGCCGGCCTCGTTCGACCTGTTCGCCGGCCATGACCGCCAGCCGATCCCCGGGCGCCTCGATCTGAACGAGGTCCGCTTCCTGCTCGATGACGGCCGCTTCTGGACCGAGTACCAGCCGCTCGTCCACGCCCGCACCGGCAAGACCTCGGCGTTCGAGGCGCTGGCCCGCTTCTCCCACCGCGACGGGCGGCCGGTCGCGCCGGCGCGCGTCTTCTCGCTCCTCCACGCCGACCCCGGGCTGCTCGTCCGCGCCGAGCTCACGCTCAAGCTCCAGCAGGTGGAGCACGCGCCGCGGGCACCGCTGTTCGTGAACCTCGACCCGGACTCCTGGACGCGCGCGGGCGATCGCAACCGGAACCCCTTCATGGCCCTCTTCTCCTCCGCCGGCGTCCGGGTGGTGGTCGAGGTGACCGAGGCGCTCGCCACGGCCGACGTGGCGCGATCGCAGCAGATGATCTCCGCCCTGCGATCCCGCCGGATCGCGTTCGCCCTCGACGACATCGGCACCGCCAACGGCCTCATCTCGTTCGAGGCCATCGCGGACGCGGAGGTCCTCAAGTTCGACCGGACCATCATCCCGCGCCTCCGCCACCCCCGCTGCCGTGCGCTGGTCTGCGCCCTCGTGAACATGGCGCGCGAGACGGGCGCGCGGACGGTGCTCGAGGGCGTCGAGACCACCGCCGACTTCGTGGCGGCGCGGGACCTCGGGATCGACATGGTGCAGGGGTATCTGTTCCGGGATCGGGCGCGCGTTGCCGGGCGGTGAAGGCGGTTCTCCGTTGTCAGTTCACAGTTGTCAGTTTTCGGTTTTCGGTCTTCTCATCGGTTGAAGCTGTGAACCGTGAACCGTGAACCGACCCCCATGCCCCTCACGCTCATCCCCTCCTTCGAGCTGCCGAGCCTGCACCTCGGGCCATTCACCATCCAGTCCTTCGGCGTCCTCACCGCGCTGGGCGTGCTGATCGCGGTCTGGCTCTCGGGCCGCGCCGCGCGGCGCATGGGCAAGGACCCGCAGGTCGTCGTCGACTTCGCGGTGGTGGGGATCCTCGCGGGCGTCGTCCTCGGGCACCTCGTTCACGTGAGCCTCTACCACCCCAGGGAGGGCCGGGAAGCGCTCGAGATCCTCGGGTCCTGCTTCTCGGGCCGCGGCTGCCGCGGGATCGGCGGTGTCCTCAGGATCTGGGAGGGACTCTCGTCCATGGGAGGGCTCGTGGGCGGCATCCTCGCCGCGGCCATCTGGTTCCGCCGCAAGCGCATCCCGTTCGCGGACTACTCCGACGCGTTCGCGCTCGGGATCGCGCCGGGCTGGGGCGTGGCCCGCGTCGGCTGCTTCACCGTCCACGACCACCCCGGCGTGCGGACCGACTTCTTCCTCGCCGTGGACGTGAAGGGCGTGCCCCGCCACGACCTCGGGCTGTACGAGGCGATCCTCCTCTTCTCGCTCGCCGCCGTGCTCTGGACCCTCCACCGGCGCGGCGTCCTCCGGCGCCGGCTCCTGGCGCTCCTCGCCCTGCTCTACGGCGTCGCCCGCTTCTTCCTCGACTTCCTGCGCGCGCGCCCCGAGGACTACGACTACGCCGACGGCCGGATCGGCGGCCTCACCGCCGCGCAGTACATCGCGGTCGCCCTCGTGATGTTCGGCCTCTGGCGCCTGACGAGGGCCCGCCCGCCGGACCGGCAGGAGGGGCAGGGCAAGGCGGCTTGAACGCCCCCATCGGCGGGCCGTGCGGGCGGCGTGTAGAATGGCGCGATGCCCGTGGTCCCCGGCCGTGAGCTCGCCCGCAGGGACGCCCTGGTGCGCACCCGCGCCCCGGAGGCGTCCGGCGCGGCTGCGATCGAGGAGCTCGAGGCCCGCCTCCGGGCGGCGCTCGACGAGGTCACGGAGCTCGATCTCGAGATCGAGAAGGTCTCGGCCGCGCTCGCCGACTTCTCCCGTGCGTGGGAGCAGCAGCTCGGACGCGCCTTCGCCGAGCGGGCGATCGCCGAGCGGCTCGTCCGCCGGTTCCAGTCGCTCGAGGATGCCCTCGTCGAGGAGTCGATCCGGATCCGCGAAGCGGAGCCGGAGAGGCGCCGGCGCGCGGAGCGGCGCGCGCGGGTCGCGTCCTCGGCCCGGCGGGCACGCGCGGCGGCGGAGGATCCGGCGGGCGATCCGGCCGAGCCGTGGACGGACGTCGCGGGAACCGAGCCCGCCCCCGCGGCGGAGCCGTCCGCGCCGCCGGAGGTCGAGGCGCGGGAGGTCTCGCTCAAGCGGACGTACCGGCGGCTCGCCCGGCTCCTGCACCCGGACCTCGCCCCGAACGACGCCGAGCGGAGCCGCCTCTCCGAGCTCATGGCGCGGGTGAACGCCGCCTATGCGCGCGGCGACCTGACAGAGCTCTCGGTCATGGCCGAGCGCCTCGGCGCCGGTGAGCCGCTGGGGGAGCTTTCCGAGGAGCAGCGCCGGGCCCACCTCGAGGCGCGGATCGCGAACCTCGAGCGGATCGGGGCCTCGCTCCGGCGCGAGCGGGACCGGCTGCTCCGCAGCGACACGGAGCGGCTCCGGGCCGAGGCGGGCCGGCGGGCGGAGGCCGGCGGGGACCTGGTGGAGGAGACCCGGACCGAGCTGGCCGAGGAGACGCAGGCCGCGTACGCGGACGCGCTCCTCCGGCTCGAGCGGCTCGGGAAGGCCGCGCGCGAGCTCGCGCGCGCCAGGAAGGGACGGATGAGAGAGCTCGAGAAGAGAGGCCCGACCGGCGCGAAGCGGGCGTTCGATCCGCTGGCCGAGAGCGAGCTGGTCCGGCGCGGAGCGGCGCGCCTCGCCGAGCGCCGCGCCACCGCGGCCGCGCGGGAGCTGGCCCGCGCGCTGGAGGACCAGGCCCGCGCCGCTCCCTGGGAG
>JAEZXM010000241.1 GCA_023419875.1 Pseudomonadota bacterium
GGGGGGGGGGCGCGCGGGCGCGCGGCGGGGGGCGGCCGGAGAGGCCGTCCACGTGGTGGACGACGACCTGCCGGAGAGCCGCGACCTGCTCGCCCGATACCGGCGTGAGGTGGAGCCGCTCCGCTCCGTCACCGTCCCGCTCCCCGTGCTCGGCCTGCTCGCCCGCGCCAACGCCTGGTACAGCGCGCGAACCTCCGGGCACCTGCCTCCCGTGCTCACCCCGTACAAGGTGGCGAACCTCTGGAGGCCGCAGCGCTTCTCGAACCGTCGCGCGAAGGAGCTCCTGGGGTGGGCGCCGCGGGTGCCCATGGCCGAGGCGCTCGACCGCACCTTCGCGGCCCTCGCCCACGCACGAGCGCACGCGATCGCAGCGCCGCAGGAAGGCCGCGCATGAGGGAGCCCGCCCGCATCCTGATCTTCCAGAACCGCTTCCTCGTCGGCGGGCAGGAGCGGCAGGCGCTCCTGAACGTCCTCACCATGGACCGCACCCGGTTCCTCCCCGTCGTGGCGTGCCTCCACCTCGAGGGCGAGCACCTCGACGACCTCCGCGCGGCCGGCGTCCAGCCGGTGGTGTTCGACATCGGGCGGAAGATGCTCCGGCCGCGGGTCGCGCTCCAGGTGGCGCGGCTCGCGCGCTTCCTCCGGGCCGAGCGGATCGCGCTCGTGCACGCGCAGGACATCTACACGAACGCGCTCGGCCTGCTCGCCGCCCGCGCCGCGGGGATCCCGGCCGTGGCCACGCGGGTGGACCTCGGGCACCACGTCGTCGGCTATCGCCGGCCGCTCACCCGTGCCGTGTGCCGGGCGGCGGACCGGGTGCTCGTGAACGCGCTGTGCATCCGGGAGCTCGTGGTGCGCGAGGGCGTCGAGCCGGATCGGGTGGCGGTCGTGCGGAACGGGATCGACCTCGCCGCGCAGGATCGGGCTGCCGAGGCCGAGCCGTCGCCTCCCCTCACCCCGGGACGATGGATCGCTTGCGTCGCCAACATGCATCATCCGGTGAAGGGGCAGACCGACCTGCTCCTCGCCTTTCGGGAGCTCCTCCGGTCGCGCCCCGAGGCGCGGCTCGCGCTGGTGGGAGACGGCGTGCGCCGCCCGCTCCTCGAGCAGCTCGCCGGAGAGCTCGGGATCGCCGCGCGGGTCGCGTTTCTCGGGTGCCGGACGGATGTGCCCGCCGTGCTGGCCCGGGCGGCGCTGGCGGTCTCGCCCAGCCACGCGGAGGGCCTCTCGAACGCGATCCTCGAGGCGATGGGGAGGCGGCTGCCGGTCGTCGCCACGGCCGTCGGCGGCACGCCGGAGCTGGTCCGCGACGGCGCGAACGGCTGTCTCGTGCCACCCGGCTCGCCGGCCGCGCTCGCGCGGCGGATGGTCGAGGTCCTCTCGTCGCCGGCTCGGGCGCGCCGGATGGGCGAGCGCGGGCGGCGGATCGTCGAGCGCGAGTTCGACCTCGCGCAGATGCGGCTCGGGTACGACGCGCTCTACGACGAGCTGCTCGACTACCGAGTGCCGAGGCTCGCGTACGGGATCGGGTAGGGCGAGCGGGAGTTCGTCGACCCGTCACCCGAGCTGCGGGCTGCCGCCCGGCGCGGAGACCTCGCCGGCGCGGCGGGACAGCATCTTGTCCCGGAACAGCATCACCGGCAGCGTCCTCGCCATGATGAAGAGGTCCATCGAGACGCTCTGCCGCGACAGGTAGTCGAGGTCGTAGCGGAGCTTGTACGCGACATCCTCCACCGAGGAGTCGTACTCGAGGTTCACCTGGGCGTAGCCGGTGATCCCAGGGCGCACCCGCTGGCGGTGGGCGTACTCGGGGATCCGGGAGCGGAGGTCGGCGAAGATCGTGGCCCGCTCGGGCCGGGGCCCGACGACGTTCATGTCGCCCTTGACCACGTTGAGGAGCTGCGGGAGCTCGTCGAGCCGGGTGTGGCGGAGGAACCGCCCCACGCTCGTCACGCGCGGATCGCCGTTGCTGGACCAGACCGCGCCGGTCCCCTTCTCCGCATCCGCGCGCATGGTGCGGAACTTGTACATCATGAACGGCCGGCCCCCGAGGTCCCGCTGCCGGCGCGGGCTGCCAGGGCGCCCGTCCCCGCTCCGCAGGTCGAGGCCGATCCGCTCCTGCATGTAGAAGACGGGCCCGCGCGAGGTGAGCTTGATCGCCGCGGCGATGATCACCCAGAGCGGGAGCGTGAGCAGGATCCCGCCCAGCGCCACGAGGAGGTTGAGCACGCGGCGCGGACGCTCCGCGATCACGAACTGGGCCTCGGCGCGGGGAAGCCGTGCGAAGCAGCGTTCGTCGAGCACCCTCGGGGTGTAGCGGACCGCGAGCATGGCCGAGCTGGTGAGGAAGTACTCCAGCACCCAGGCCGACGGCGGGAGCTCGCGCCAGGCGAACGCCACCAGCGCCGAGCCGAGGGCCATCACGCCCGCGAGCCGCGCGGCCTCGAGCGCGCCGGAGGCGCGGAACGACCAGCGGTGGAACCGGGCCGCGATCGCGATCGCGACGCGGAGGACGACGACGGGCGCAGCGAACCGGAACGTCGGGGCCGCGAGGGAACCCGAGACGAGGAGCAACGCCCCCCAGGCGCCCAGGGCCGCGCACGCAGCGTCGGCAGCCACGATGGTCGCGAACCGGAGCGCCTGCCACCCTCGACCCTGCGCACTCGCTCGAACGTCCATGCCCGTATCCCCGCCGTTCTTCGCCCGACGCGAGCGGCCCCGTGCCGCACCCCGGACCGCTATTTCACTAAAGGTAGATTGCAGCCAGACCCGCGGAACCTAGCCCGAGGACGGATCGCTGTCCGTACCATGGGCGCGGGAACCTCCGCGGGGTCGTGAGTGGCTGCGCCGCACCAAACGGCTGAGCCACGCTGGTTTCCCGCCGATGAGCCATGACGCAGCGTCGAACGGTGCCAGCCGCTGGCAAGTTGGGTATCATCACAGATCGTGAAACCGTCTCCGCCTCCGGTCCGGGAGAACCGCGAATCGGCGGAAACGTGACGCGTTCGTCGCGCGAAGACCCGACACGGGGGCACCGCGTGGGCCGCAGGCCGCGGCCACGCAGGAGCGCACGATTCACCTATCGTGTGCGGCGGCGAGTCTCACCCGCACGTCAGAGAGGCCCGGTTCTCCCCCGGGCGCGGTGCTCCGAAAGCGGCGTCAGGCCTTGACGACGCGCGGCCGACGCCCGGCCGGGAACGTGATCCCGGCCATCAGGTTGCGCGTGTCGATCAGGAGGCGGACGCCGCGATACAGCTCGGGGTCCCTGAACTGGTCGTGGGCGGTCGCGACCACGACGGCGTCGTACCGTGAAAAGGTTTCAGCCGAGAGCGGGACCCCTTCCAGGCGGAGGTCGTGGCGCCGGCCGGGGCGTGTCCGCGCGAAGTACGGATCGCAGTACGCGGCCTCGGCGCCCGCCTCGGCGAGCAGCTCCAGGAGCTCGTACGAGGGCGACTCGCGGTCGTCGTCGATGTTCGCCTTGTACGAGAGCCCCAGCACCAGCACGCGCGAGCCCCGCAGCGCCTTGCCCTCGTCGTTCAGCGCGTGCATGAGCTTGTCGATCACGTACTCCGGCATCCGGGTGTTGATCTCTCCCGCCAGCTCGATGAAGCGGGCCCAGTGCCCGTGCTCCGCCGCCTTCCACGCGAGGTAGAAGGGATCGAGCGGGATGCAGTGTCCGCCGAGCCCCGGCCCCGGGTAGAACGGCATGTAGCCAAAGGGCTTGGTCTTGGCGGCCTCGATGACCTCCCAGACGTCGATCCCCATCCGATCGAAGATCACCTTGAGCTCGTTGACGAGCGCGATGTTCACCGAACGGAAAATGTTCTCCAGCAGCTTCGAGGACTCGGCGACGCGGGCGCTCGCCACCGCCACCACCCGGTCGAGCGCCGCCCCGTAGAGGGCGACGGCGGCCTCGGTCGCGACCGCGTCCACACCGCCGACGATCTTGGGGATGCTCTTCGTGGTGAAGTCCTTCCGCCCCGGATCCTCGCGCTCGGGGGAGAAGGCGAGGAGGA
>JAEZXM010000098.1 GCA_023419875.1 Pseudomonadota bacterium
GGCATCGACCGCGGCCGTCTGATACCGCGGGCGGTGCCCCCTGTCAAAGCGCGCCGGCCGCAGCGATCGGGTGATCCTGTCTCGGTTCTCCGCCGGCGCAAGGCCCTCTTCACCGTGCCGAGATCGAGGGACGACCGGAGCGGGGCGGGACCCGCCGCGGCCCGAAGGTCGGCTTGCTTTGGTGAAGATCGCGTGCCAGCATTCCGCGCCATGAAGCGGTCAATCGTTTTGGTCGGGCTGGCGTTCCTTTCGCTGGCCTGCCGGGGGGCGAGCGCGGTGGAAGAGCGGGACGCGGTGTCGGGCGTGCTGAACGGGATCCCGAAGGAGAAGCTCGAGAAGCTCTCCCGGTCCCGCATCTGGTTCGGCCACCAGTCGGTCGGTTACGACATCGTGCGCGGGCTCGGCGATCTCGCCCGCGAGCAGCCCGGCCTGGGGATCACGATCGTGGAGGGCAAGGGCCCCGACGCGCTCGCCGCCCCCGCCTTCGCCCACGCGCCCAACGGCCGCAACGTCGAGCCGCTCACCAAGATCCAGGACTTCGCCGACACGCTCGAGCGCGGCGGCCTCGGAACCGCCACCGACATCGCCTTCTTCAAGTTCTGCTACGTGGACTTCACCCCCGAGACCGACGTCGAGCAGGTCTTCGCGGAGTACAAGCAGACCTTGGCCCGACTCCGGTCCACGTTCCCGAACGTGAAGTTCGTGCACGTCACCTCTCCCCTCACGATCGTCCAGTCCGGACCCAAGGCGTGGGTGAAGAAGGTCCTCGGGAAGAAGCTCGGCGGCGCGGAGGCCAACGCCGCACGCGAGCGGTTCAACGCGCGCCTCCGCGAGGAGTACCAGGGAAAGGAGCCGCTCTTCGATCTCGCGACGGTCGAGTCCACCCTGCCCGGCGGCAAGACCGTCCGCTTCGAGCTCGACGACCGGACCTTCCCGGCCCTGGCGGACGGCTACGCCTCCGACGGCAAGCACCTCAACGCGACCGGCGCGCGCTGGGCCGCGGCGAACCTCCTTGCGACCCTCGCCACCGTCGTGGACTGACGCGCTCGGCGCGGTCCCATGAGCTACGCCGCCGTTCCCCTCGACCTCTCCGCGCACCGGGAGGCCCTCGCCGCGCTCTGGACCGAGAACATGTCCGACGCGGGCATCGCCGCGACGGTCCCGCGCCGGATGCACTGGCTGTACGAGGACGGCCCCGAGGGACCGCCGACCACGGTGCTCGCGCTCCACGTGGAGTCGAACGCGGTCGTGGGGTGCGGCTCGCTCTTCCGCCGCGCCATCTGGGTGGATGGCGAGCGGCTCCTGGCCGGCGTCCTGTGCGAGTTCGCGGTGACCCGCGCGCATCGAACCGCCGGGGCCGCGCTCACCATCCAGCGGGCGCTGATCGAGGCGGCGCGCTCGTCCGGGCTCCACCTCCTCTACGGCTTCCCCAACGAGAAGTCGGTCGCGGTGTTCAAGCGGGTCGGGTACCGCGTGGTGGCGGAGGCCACGCGGTGGGTGAAGCCGCTCGGCGCGGCGTACAAGCTGCGCCAGGTGCGTGCGCTGCGGGCGGTGGCCCCGCTCCTCGCCGCCCCGATCGACCTGGGGCTCGGCGCGCTCGATCTCCTGCGCACCGCCCGGGTCGGCCGCGTCACGGGGACCGACCTCGCCGATCCTTCCCTCGAGCTGCGCGAGCTGTGGGAGCGCTCCGGGCGGAAGGACGGCGTGATCGGCGAACGTTCGTGGGGCTATCTCGACTGGCGCTACCTGCGCTATCCCACGGCCGAGCACCAGGTGTTCGGGATCACCCGGCCCGGCGAGACCTCGCTCTGCGGGTACGCGATGTACGTGGTCTCGGACGGGAAGGCGTTCGTCCGCGACCTGTTCGTGGAGCCCGGGCGCTCGACGGCGGAGGCCCTGCTCCTCACCCTCGCCCGGCACCTGCGCCGACGCCGGGTGGACTCGATGTCGCTCAGCTACGTCGGCCCGCACTCGTTCGGCGCGCGCCTGCGCGCGCTCGGGTTCCTGCCGCGCCCGGGGACGCGATCCCTCATCCTTCACGCCGCGGAGGTCGCGGAGGCGCGGCGCGCGCGGCTCCTCGATCCCTCGAGCTGGCTCATGCTCGACGGGGAGCTGGATCTCTAGCGGCACCCAGGGGAAGGGGCGAAAGCGTGCCGGTTCGCGTCTGCATGGTCGTGAACAACCTCGACGTGGGCGGGCTCGAGAAGGTCGTGCTGAGCCTCCTCCGCCACCTCCCGCCCGACGAGGTGGAGACGTCGCTCGTCTGCCTTTCCGGCGAGGGCGCCCTCTTCGGCGAGGCGGCGATCCCCGAGGAGCGGCGGCTGGTGCTCGACAAGCCGCCCATGCTTTCCGTGAAGGACAAGCTCCTCGCGCCGGCGGCGATGTGGCGGATCGGCGCGTTCCTCCGGGCGCAGCGGGTCGACGTCGTCCACCCGCACAACCTCTCGCCCCTGCTCTACGCCGGCCCCCCCGCCCGCCTCCTCGGCCCGTCGCGCCCGGTGGTCCTCTACTCGGAGCACAACCAGATCAACCGGGCCGACGCCCGGGGCCGGCGGCGGTTCCAGAAGTACGTCCGGCTCGCCGACGAGGTGATCGCCGTCTCGCACGATCTCCGCCGGATCCTGGTGGACGAGCTGCACGTCGCGCCCAGGGTCCGCGTGGTCCACAACGGGATCGACCCGGCCTCTTTCGGCGGGGCCGCCGACCCGGCGCTGCGGCGCGAGCTCGGCGCCGGCGAGGGGGACTTCCTCGTCGGGACCGCCGTGGTCCTCTCGGAGCAGAAGGGCATCCGCTTCCTCCTGGAGGCGGCGCGGCTCCTCCGGGCGGAGGACCCGACGGTGCGGATCGCCGTGGGCGGCGACGGCCCGCTCCGCGCCGAGCTCGAGCGCGCCGCGGGCGAGCTGGGCGTCGCGGACACCGTCCGCTTCCTCGGGTACCGCCGCGACGTCGCCCGCATCGTCTCGGCGTTCGACGCCTACGTCCTGCCGTCGCTCTGGGAGGGGCTCCCGCTCGCGCTGCTCGAGGCCCTCGCCGGCGGCAAGCCGATCGTCGCGAGCCGCGTCGGCGGCAATCCAGAGATCGTCGAGCACGGGGAGAACGGGTTCCTCGTGCCGCCGCGCGACCCCGCCGCGCTCGCCCAGGCGATCCTCGCGCTCCGCCGCGATCCCGCGCTGCGGCTGCGGATGCGGGAGCAGAACCTGGCCCGGTTCCAGCGGGACTTCAGCATCGCCTCGATGGTCCGCGCCCACACGGCGCTGTACCACGAGCTCGGGGCCCGCCGCGGGCACGCCGTCCCCACCCGGCCGGCGGACGGCGCGGTCACGGGCGGATGATGCCCCTGCCCGCCCCTTGTTCTACACTCGCCCGCTCCTACACCTCGCGGAGGCACCCGTGACGATCCTGCGGACGAAGAACCTGCCCCAGCTCGCGGCCCTGGCGGTCGTTCTCGGCGCGGCCTGCGCCCCGACGAAGGACTTCGTCTGGGTGGACAAGGCGCCGCCGTCGCAGGTCCAGGAGGAGCAGGGCTACCTCATCTCGGTGGGCGACGTGGTCGGCGTGCGGGTCTGGAACCACGACGCGAACTCGGTCGATCGGGCGCGCGTCCGCGAGGACGGGAAGATCTCCATGCCCTTCCTGAACGACGTCGCGGTGGCGGGGCTGGAGCCGCCGTTGCTCGCACGCATGCTCGAGGAGAAGCTCAAGTCGTTCATCAAGGATCCGGCCGTCACCGTGGTCGTGCACGAGCGCCGCCCGCTGCGGGTCTCGGTGCTCGGCAAGACGGCGCGGCCCGGCGTGTACGATCTCGATCCCGGTGCGGGCGTGCTCCAGGCCCTCGCCGCCGCGGGCGGCCTCACCGTCTTCGCCGACGAGGACGGCGTCTTCGTGCTCCGGGGCGGGTCCGCGTCCGCCGCGCCGCTCCGGATCCGGTTCAAGTACGCCGACCTCCGCGCGGGCAGGATCCCCGCCGGGGTCTTCAAGCTCCGGCCGGGCGACATCGTCGTCGTGGAGTGAGCCATGTCGTCCATCGCCCTGCTCACCGCCCTCTCGTTGGCCGCCTCCGGCGAGGGCGCCGTCTCCGCCGAGCTGGACGGCCGCTCCAGCTGGCTCGCGCCCGAGGGGCTGCGGACGGACAACCAGCTCTCGAGCTCGGTCGCGCCCCGGGGCGAGCTCCGCCTCGAGCTGCCGCCGCTCCGGTTCGAGGCGGCGTACGCGCCGCGCTTCTGGTCCAACGACCTGGAGCAGGGCTCGCGCTGGCTCACCACCCACCTCGTCGAGGCGCGCCTCGGGACGGAGCACGAGGCCTCGTGGAGCGCGGGGATCGGCGCGGCCGCGGTCCGCGGCTCCACCGACCCGGCGGCGGACGTGCTCGGCGGCGGCATCTCGGACCCGGGCGATCCCGGCGCGCCGGGAGGCGGCCAGCTCCCGACCACCGGCGCCCTGCGGTTCGAGGAGCTCCACGCCAACGGCGACGCGGCGATCCCGTTCGGCCGGAACCGCCTCGGCCTCGAGGCCGACTGGATGTTCGGACGGGCGGTGGACCCGACGGAGCGCGCGCTCCTCCCCCCGCAGCGCACGCTCTCCGTGACCACGAACCTCACGCGGCTCGTCACCGAGCGCAGCTCCGTCCGCCTCTCGCTCCTCGGCACGCAGGCGTGGACGGAGACCGCGGGCGGCCTCACCCGCTCCGCCTCCACCACCGGGCTCCTCTCGTGGGAGTACACCCTCACGCCGCTCCTCCAGACGACGCTCGGCGCGGGAGCGACGCTCACCTACGACGGCTCGCTCCTGCAGCCCACCGATCCGGACGTGCTCGCCGCCGCCGAGGCCGGCATCACCCGCGCCGGCGACGATCTCTCCGTCACGCTCTCCTTCAACGCCCAGCTCACCACCGCCGTCGATCGCTTCACCGGCGAGGTGGACGGGATGGCGATCGCGACCGGCTCCTTGACCTGGCAGGCCGGGGAACGCGTCGTCGTCGAGGCGTCGCTTTCGGGGGGCACGCGGCTCGACGGGGCTACCAAGCTGGGGCGTGCGGAGACGCGGGTCGGTTGGCAGATGGTCGAGGCGGTCCGGTTCGAGCTCGGGGTCGTCGGCCGTCTCCAGCGCGAGGAGCGCCCCGAGATCCCGTCGTTCTCCGAGGTGGTTACCTTCGCCGGCGTCTCGCTGGAGCCCGCGCCGCTGTTCCGCGTCGGCCGCGGCCCGCAGCCCGAGGTGGAGCAATGACCCGCCTCGCCCGGGACACGACGGTAAGTGAAGTCGTGGGACGCGGCGGTTCTGACCCTCGTCCGTGGTAGTTGAAGCGGCTCTTGGCGCAGGACAAGATGTAGGCCCATGGAAGGTATTGCTGTCGCCTGTTGACGAACCGGGGGAACGGACCCACATGCTCAGCCTTCGCAAGACGATTCTGTTCACGGTTGCTTCGATCGCTCTGACCGCGGCGGCGCCTGCGCTGGCGGGCCGTGGCTTCGGGAACGACGGCTACGGGCGGCGCGATCGGGATCGGTACGACCACCGCGATCGCGACCGCGATCGTCACAAGAAGCCGAGGCCGGGAGCGGTGCCGGAGTTCGACCCGAGCGCGGTCGGCGCGGTGGCCGCGATGATCGCCCTCGGCGGCGTGCTCGTGGCCCGCCGGCGCAAGCAGGCTTGACGCTCCCGGGCGCCCTCTCCGGCGCGGCGGAAGGTGGCCGGCGGTGGCACGCGCCGGCCGCGGTCCTCGCGCTGGAGCTGTCGGTGCTGTCGCTGCTGCTCGAGTTCCCCACCTCCGGCACCGCCGTCGAGCTCGCCGCGTTCGCGCGCCTGCTCCTGCCGGTGCTGATCGCCGCCGGCGCGGTCCACCTCGTCATGACACGCGACCCCGCGCGGACGCCCGAGC
>JAEZXM010000129.1 GCA_023419875.1 Pseudomonadota bacterium
CCGTCGCGGCGGCGCTGTCCGCGGCTGCCCTTGGCCTCACGGTGCTCGACGCCGCCGTGGCTGGCGGCGTCCTCCGGACGCCGGAGGCGGCGGCTCCGGCCGAGCCGCTCACCCTACGCGAACGCGAGGTCCTGGCGCTGCTCGCGGAGGGGCTCGCGAACAAGGCCATCGCCGCGCGGCTCGGGATCTCCGACCACACGGCGAAGTTCCACGTCAACGCGATCCTGGGGAAGCTCGGGGTGGAGTCGCGCGCGGAGGCGATCGTGCGCGCGGCGCGGATGGGGCTCGTCGTGCTGTGAGAGCCGGGCTCCGGGGCGGGCCGCCGGCTTCCATTGACTTGCGGCGGTCGCATCGATACATGCGAAGGCAGTCATGGGTGCGGCGTGGTCACGCCGCAGGTGAACGGAGCGGTCGGGCCGCTGCTCCACGAATGGTCCGTGGTCACGCACGCGCGGACCGCGTGGAGAGGCAGGCCGGCGTCCGGAGTCTCCCGTACCAGGCTCTTCAGCACGGTTCGGCGCCGCGGCGGCGGAGCGGCCAACGACGCCCGACCCCGGGGGGCCGGGCCGGCCGGGTGCGTCGCCCGACGCGCCGGTCGCGCTCTTCACCTGGAGGCACACTCATGGCGAGAACAGACTCGAAGCGAGCCGTCGGGCCCACCCCACCGCACCACGGACTGGAGCCCGAAACGACCGCCCCGGACGACCTGACCCAGCTCCGCAACCGGATCGCCGTGCTCACGCTCGGGGCGGCGCTCGGGTTCATGATCGGCATGATCACGCTGTCGGCCGCGTTCGCGGGCGATACACCCGTCCTCGCCCGCGCCGCTGCGAGCGTGCCGCTCCTGGCAGCCCTCGCCGCCGTGCTGCGCGTCAGGCAGCTCCGGGCGGAGCTGCGCCGGAGGCGCGGGGCGCGCGAAGCGCCAAGTCCGGAGCTCGTATCGAGCGACCGGGCGCTCGAGTAACGCGTCGTCTCCCGCCAGCGCGGCGGGGCAGCCCCACCTTGTCGTCCTGGAGGTCGCTCATGGCATGGAATCCCGACGTCGTGAACGGAGGAAGCGGCGCGCGGTCGCCGGAGGAGCTGTTCCGGGCGCTCCGCGCGCGGCTGCGAGGCGGGGGCAAGCGGGGGCCGCTGCTGCTGATCGCGCTGCTGGCGGCGATCGTGGGCGTCTTGACGTCGTACTACCAGATCGAGCCGGACGAGGTCGGCGTCATCCGGCGGCTGGGTCGGCACATCGGGACCAGCAACCCGGGGCCCCACTTCCGCATCCCGTTCGGGATCGACCGCGTGGACAAGGTGCCGGTGCAGCGGCAGCTCAAGATGGAGTTCGGGTTCCGGACCTCGCGCACCGGGGTCCCGACGACGTATCGCGACACCACCAGGGAGCTGGGCCGCGAGTCGCTGATGCTGACCGGAGACCTGAACGTCGCCGTCGTCGAGTGGATCGTGCAGTTCAAGATCAAGGACCCGTTCGCCTACCTGTTCCGGGTCCGCAACGTGGAGGACACGCTGCGGTCCCTCTCCGAGGCGGCGATGCGCTCGGTGGTGGGCGACCACTCCGTGAACGAGGTGCTGACCACCGGCCGGCAGAAGGTCGCCACCCAGGCGAAGGAGGCGCTCCAGGAGCTCGCCGATCGGTACGGCGCCGGGGTGGACATCCAGCAGGTCGTCCTCCAGGACGTGAACCCGCCCGACCCGGTGAAGCCATCCTTCAACGAGGTGAACCAGGCGATCCAGGAGAAGGAACGCGCGATCAACGAGGCGCAGGCGGAGCTGAACAAGGCCATCCCGCGCGCGCGGGGCGAGGCGGAGCAGGCGATCCGCGCGGCCGAAGGGTACGCCATCGAGCGCGTCAACCGGGCCCGCGGCGAGGCCCAGCGGTTCCTCTCCATCTACGCGGAGTACAAGAAGAGCCCCGACGTCACCCGCAGGCGCCTCTACATGGAGATGGTCGCGGACGTGGTGCCGCGCGCCGGCCAGAAGGTGATCATCGACGACACCGTCCGGGGGATGACGCCGATCCTGAACATGGACCCCGCCCCACGCCCGCCCGCGGCCGCGACCGCTGCCGCGGCGGAAGGAGCCTCGCGATGAAGCGCCTCCTCCTGACGATGGCCGCTCTCGCCACGAGCGGCTGCGCCGTCTACACGCTCGACGAGACGGAGCAGGCCGTGATCACCCGCTTCGGCGAGCCGCGGGGCGAGGCGATCACCGAGCCCGGTCTGCACTTCAAGCTCCCCCTCGCGGACAAGGTGAACCGCTTCGAGAAGCGCTGGCTGGAGTGGTCGGGCGACCCCAACCAGATCCCGACCAAGGACAAGAAGTACATCTGGGTGGATACGTTCGCGCGCTGGCGCATCTCCGAGCCGCTCCTGTTCTTCCAGCGCATGCGCGACGAACGGACGGCGCAATCGCGCCTCGACGACATCATCGACGGCGAGACGCGCAATGCCATCGCCAGCTACAACCTCATCGAGGCGGTGCGCCCGTCGAACCGCGTCTTCGAGGACGAGGAATCGGCCGAGGCGAGCGGCACCGGCACGCCCGCGGAGCAGGTCGCCGTGGGGCGGGACCGGCTCACGCGGCGGATCCTCGAGCGCGCCTCGGCGGTGGTGTCGGAGTTCGGGGTCGAGCTCGTGGACGTGCAGATCAAGCGGATCAACTACGTGGACGAGGTCCAGGTGAAGGTGTTCGAGCGCATGATCTCGGAGCGCCGCCGCATCGCGGAGCGCTCCCGATCGGAGGGCCAGGGCCGCGCCGCCGAGATCCGCGGGCGGAGGGATCGTGAGCTCAAGGCGATCGAGTCCGAGGCCTACCGGCTGGCGCAGGAGCTGAAGGGAAAGGGAGACGCCGAGGCGGCGCAGATCTACACCCGCGCCTTCGGCCAGGACCCGGAGTTCTACCAGTTCCTCCGCTCGATGGAGGCCTACCGGAGCACCGTGGACGGGTCGACGTCGCTCTTCCTCGGGACCGACAGCGACGTGTTCCGC
>JAEZXM010000166.1 GCA_023419875.1 Pseudomonadota bacterium
CCGCTGGGCCTCCTCGAGGCCGCCGCTCGCCGCCCAGGACCGGAACACCTGCCAGCGGCCGACGACGGCGTGCGACGCGTGCCCGCCCAGGTTGCGGATGACCACCTGCCACGGTCCGTAGACCACCCGCGTCATTCCACCCTGGGTGAAGGCGATCGCCCCACCCTCCCACGTCGCACGCGAGGGCGGCTCCACCTGGACCGGGTAGCTGAACGGCCCCTCCTCCCAGCTCGAGAACAGCGGACCCACCTGCCACTCGAGGCGACCCTGCAGCTCGTACCAGCCCTCGGCGCCGCCCTCGCGCCACTCGATCCGCTCCCAGTGCTCGCCGAAGAGCTCGCGGAAGCGCCGTTCGCCCTCGCCGGGCTCGAGCAGGATCCAGACCGGCACGTGCTCGTGCCGCTCCGCCCCGCCGCCGCGGGAGGGGCCGCCGGGTCCGCCGTCGGGCCGTGCCGGCGCGCCGCGGCCTGCGTGGAACTGCTCGCCGCCGGCGAGCACCGTCATCCACTCCGGATCGCTCCAGGCGGAGGGCGCGACCGAAGGGAAATCCACCCGCGACGAGCGCGCGATGCGCGCGAACCCTCCGTCCGCGGCCCGCATGCCGATCTCGACCGTGGCGGACGACGACGGCTTGCCGAGGCGGAAGAACCACTGCCGGTCCGAGCGGCCCAGCCCGTGGTCGAACCAGGAGTGGGCATTCGTCCCGTCGAAGATGATCCCGCTCGTGTCGAAGACGCGGAGGTTCAGCCAGGCGCCCTCACCCGAGGAGCCCAGCGCAGCGCGGGCGCGCTCGATGGCCGGGTCGGTCACCTCCCAGTAGACGAAGAGGGTCTCGGGGTCGACCGCCGCGGCCGTCACCCGGTCCTGGCCGTAGCTCCAGGGGATGTGCTCCTCACGGACGCGGGCGGGGACCGTGGGGCCGAGGTCGAGCCGGGCGGCCGCTGCGGGAGACGGCGGCTCCTTCGGGATCTCGCCCGCGCCCGGCGGCTCGGGAGTGGCGTGCCTGAGCGGAGGCTCCACCTCGACCTCCGGGGCGGGCGGAGCGGCCTTCGCGGCCGGCTTGCGGGTGCCGGTCTTGTCCTTCGCGGGCGCCTTCTCCTTGGCGGGCGCCTTCTCCTTCGCCAACGCCTTCTCCTTCGCCGCGGAAGCCTTGGCCGCGGACACCTTCGCTGCGGCTCCCTTCGCGGCGTCCGGCTTCTTCAGCGCGGCGGTCGCGCCGGCCAGGGCGGCGTGGACCCGCTTCGCCAGCTCGGCCTTGGCGAGCTTGGTCACGCCCTTGAGGCCAAGGTGAGCGACGAGGTCGAGCAGCTCCTGCCGCGGGCGGGCGAGCAGCGACTCGAGATCCGTCGGGGTCTCGCCCTCGCGCGGGCTGACGGCGGTCTTGCGGTCGGCGGCTTCCTGCCTCTTCGAGACCATGCGCGGACGTCCTTTCGGACAAGGGATGCCCCGTCGGGAACGACCTGATCTCCGGACGGTCCCCCCGGCCACTCCTCGGCGGGGACTGCGACGCCGTGGACTGACGGGGATCGAATTTTCGATCCCTGGCTAGCACCCCCCGAACCCGATTTCCACCGGAAGGCTGGGTCCTCGGGGGTCGCGACGTATGCCCGACGCCGCTCCGCATCGGCGCGCCCTCGGGCTTCTTTCACAAATTGGAGCTGTGGGCGGCTTCAACTCCCGGTCGAACCCGCCCGGCGCGGCGCGACACCGCGCGTCGTTGCGCTCCGGCGGAGGAGACCCGATGGAGAACCAACCGGAGGAGTACGCCCGCCCGACCGGGCACGTCCGGGCCGCTTGGCCGCGGGCCCCATGGGGCTCACCCTGTACGTGATGCCCACGGCCCAGGCACGGCGATCGCCGCTCGACGAGCTCCGGAGCTGGTTCACCGAGGGCGCCTGGCGGATGGGCCCGGACGCGCCGCGCGGGGCCCGGGGAGTCCTCGCCGCGGTGAGCCGGACCGGCTACGCCACCGTGCGCGGATTCCTCGAGAACCGGCTCACGCTCCGGGCGGCGGCGCTCACCTACTTCTCGGTCCTCTCCATCGTGCCGCTGCTCGCCTTTGCCTTCGCGGTGCTGAAGGGCCTCGGCGCATACTCCGGCTTCGTGCAGGGGACGCTCCTCCCCTACCTCGAGCGCACCTTCGGCGAGAACGCCGCCCTGTTCGCGGCGGTGCAGTACGTGTTCCGGTTCGTCGATCGGACCAACGTCTCGACCCTCGGCGTCGTGGGGCTCCTCACCCTGGTCTACACGAGCGTGAGCCTCCTCTCGAACATCGAGGGGTCGTTCAACGTGATCTGGGGCGCCCGCACGCAGCGTCCGTTCATCCGCCAGGTCACCGACTACGTCACCCTGCTCGTCACCACGCCCATCCTGATCGTGGTCGCGACCACCTTCGCCACCGCCGCCCAGAGCTCGCAGCTCGTCCTCTTCCTCCGGGAGACCATGCAGCTCGGCCAGGTGATCGACTTCTTCCTGCGCTTCACCTCGGTGGTGGTGGTAGCCATCGCCCTGTTCGCGCTCTTCGAGATCCTCCCCAACGTGCACGTCCGCCCGGCCTCCGCCCTCGTCGGCGCGGCGGTGAGCGCGCTCCTGTGGCAGGCCGTGCTGATCCTTCACGTCCGGTTTCAGGTGGGGATCGCCGGCTACAACGCGCTCTATTCGGTCCTCGGGGCGCTGCCGATCTTCCTCGTGTGGATGTATCTCTCCTGGGTGACGGTGCTCGTCGGCGCCCAGGTCGCGGCGAGCCACCAGAACGCGCGTGCGATGGGCGAGCAATTCGTGCGGAGGCGCGTGGATCAGGCGCTCCGCGAGCGGCTCGCGATCGCGATCGCCGCGGTGGTGACGCGCGACTTCCTCGCCGGCATCCGCCGCCCGGAGACCGAGCTCGCGGATCTCGTGCAGCTCCCCCGGGCCACCGTCGACGAGGTTCTCGACGCTTTGGTCCAGGCGGGCATCCTGGCGCGTGCCGTGGCGGGGCGGGACACCTGGCTCCTGCCCGGCCGTGATCCCACGTCGCTTCGGGCCGTCGACGTGCGAGACGCCCTCCGGCGCGAGGCGAGCGCCGACGCCGACCGCTCTGCGCTGGAGGCCCACATCCCCGGCCCGCTCCGCGCGGTTCTGGACGGGCTCGAGCAGGACGTCCGGCGCTCGCCCCGCAACGTCACGCTGGCGGAGCTCTCGGATCTCGTCGCCCGCAGCGCGCCGGAGGAGGTCCCACCGCCGGCGCGAGAGCCTGAGTCGTGAGACCGCGGCGCAGCAGTCCGGAAGGGCGGGCATGTCCTCGCGGACCCTTCCCCTCCTGGGCCGCCCGTTTCGAAGGCCGAGATCGTCACACGTTCCGTGCTCGCCCATCCCTGCTTGAAACGCAGGAGCTTGCTTCACCAATCGTCAAGTGGGGGCATGTGCGGAGTCGGGAGCCGAAGTGACCTCGCGCGTTCGCCGCCGCAGGAAGAAGCCCTCGTCCGGACGGAATCCGTCCGCGGAGCTGGCGCGCGTGCGCACCGAGGCCGAGACGCTCCGGAGGTTTGCCGACGCGGCGACGGCCGCGGGCGACACGGTCTTCGACTGGGACCTCGGGGCCGACCGACTCTGGCTCTCCCCGGGTTGGACCGCGCTCTCAGGACTGGAGGTCCAGGGCGAAGCGCCCGCAAGGTGGCTCGACCGCGTCCACGCCGCGGACCGGGAACAACTCCAGGCCGCGATCCGGTCGCACGTCGACGGCGCCGCGCCGCGCTTCGAGAACGAGCATCGGCTCCGGCACGAGGGCGGCGGCTTCCGGTGGGTGCTGGTGCGCGGGCGGGCCCTGCGGGACGAGACCGGGAGGGCGGTCCGCCTCTGCGGGACGATGATGGACGTCTCCGCCCGCCGCGCCGCCGCCGACCGCGTGCTGCACGACGCGCTCCACGATCCGCTCACCCGCCTCCCCAACAGGAATCTGTTCCTCGATCACGTGAAGCGCTGCTACGCCCGCGCCCGACGCCGCGAGGGCTACAGGTTCGCGGTGCTGTTCCTCGACCTCGACCACTTCAAGGCGGTGAACGACGGCCTGGGGCACGCCGCCGGGGACGAGCTGCTCCTCCAGATGGCGCGCCGACTCCAGCTCTGCCTGCGCGAGGGCGACACGCTCGCGCGCCAGGGCGGCGACGAGTTCACCATCCTGCTCGACGACGTGCGGACCTCCGACGACGCACGGATCGTGGCGAGCCGGATCCAGGAGGCGGCGGCACAGCCCTTCGAGATCTCCGGCCACGAGGTGTTCGCCACCGTCAGCATCGGGATCGCCCTCTCCGGGCCGGGCTACGGCCGCCCCGAAGATCTGCTGCTGGACGCCGACACCGCCATGTACCGGGCGAAGGCGCAGGGGAAGGCCCGCTCGGCCGTGTTCGATCCCTCGACGCGCGAGAAGAGCCCGCAGCTCCTCGATCTGGAGGCGGACCTGCGGCGCGCCCTCCTCCGCGGCGAGTTCCGGGTGCACTACCTGCCGATCTTCGACGTGGCGAGCGGGGCCGTGCTCGGCGTCGAGGCCCTGCTCCGCTGGGCCCACCCGAAGCGCGGCCTCGTCCCGCCCGCTCAGTTCGGGCCCTTCGCCGAGGAGACCGGGCTCATCGTCCCCATCGGCCGGTGGCTGCTCGCCCAGGCGAGCCGCGACCTCGAGGGCTGGCGGCGCCTCCCCGGGCACGGAACGCTCCGCCTGCACGTGAACCTCTCGTCGAAGCAGCTCCTCCAGGTGGACCTGCTGGAGCACATCGACGGGCTGCTCCGCGAGCACCAGCTCGCGCCGGGCGACCTCGCCGTGGAGCTCAGCGAGCGGACGCTCCAGGAGGGCGAGCCGATGGCCGTGCGGCTCCGCGGCCGCGGGCTGCGGCTGCTCGTGGACGACTTCGGGAGCGGCTCCTCGTCCCTCGCCTCGCTCCACCACTTCCAGCTCGACTCGCTCAAGATCGATCAGGCGCTCTTCGTCGGCGCTCCGGCGCGCAGCCAGGCGCCCGACCTGGTGCGAACCATCGTCGCCCTCGCGCGCGAGCTGGGGAAGCCGGTGGTGGCGGAGGGAGTGGAGACCGCGGAGCAGCTCGCTTTTCTGAAGGAGCTGGGGTGCCCCGCCGCGCAGGGCTTCTTCTTCTCGCCGCCGCTCGACGGCGAGGCGGCAAGGGAGCTGCTCGCTCGGGCGGCGGTCTCCGACCTCCTCAACTGATCGCGACCCCCGCGGCGCCGCTCGGCGCCGGCTCGCGGCGGAACACGGCCGCCAGACCCACGAGGACGCCCCAGAGGGCGCCGTGGAGCAGCGCGAAGTACGCGCGATCCCACTCGACCCACCACCAGAGCGAGCCGAGCACGCCCGCCGCCGCGCCGGCGGCGAGCGAGAGCGCGAGCCCGCGCCGTGCGCCGGCGAGCGCCCAGGCGAGGTAGAGGACCAGGCCGACGAGGCCGAAGTACGCGAAGGGGATCCAGAGGATCTCGAGCTGCCGGCGGTTCCCGATCCAGAGGAGGCTCCGTGCCCAGGGCGCGCCGACCGCCAGGTGCTCGAGGGGGATCCAGGAGACGACCCCCGCGATCCACCCGACGAACGGCGCCGCGGCGAGCCGGAGCGCGAGCGGCCGGCCCGCGAGCGCGGCCGCGATCGCCGCCGGCACCAGCGCGAGCAGTGCGCCGTGGACGGCGCCGCCCGGGACGACGCCC
>JAEZXM010000220.1 GCA_023419875.1 Pseudomonadota bacterium
CAGCCCCTCCACGCTGGGTCGCGCGCGAGCCCGCAGGGCGAAGCGCGCCGGGACCCAGCGCAGCAGGGGTGGGGCCCCGCGGGCTCTGCCCGTGGGGCGGGGGCGCAGCCCCCGTGAGATGACATGCTCAGCGCGGCGGCTCGATCCGCATCCCCTTGGGGATGATCACGATCCCGCTCTCGGAGACGTGGAACTGGCGGCGGTCCTTGTCGAGGTCGTACCCGATCACCGAGCCCGCCGGGATGTCCACGTGCTTGTCCACGATCGTCCGGCGGATCTTGCAGTGCCGGCCGATGTTCACGTTCTCGAAGACGATCGAGTCCTCGATGGTCGCGTAGCTGTTCACGCGGACCTTGGGGGAGATGATCGAGTGGTGCACCTCGCCGCCGGAGATGATGCAGCCCTCGGAGATGAGCGAGTCGGTGGCGCGGCCGATGCGGCCCTCGCTCTCCAGGCGGAAGACGAACTTCGCCGGCGGGTAGTTGTACTGGACCGTGTAGATCGGCCAGTCGTAGTTGTAGAGCGAGAAGATCGGATCGACGGCCACGAGGTCCATGTTGGCCTGGTAGTACGCGTCGATGCTCCCCACGTCGCGCCAGTACCCGCGCTCGCGCGCCGACTGCCCGGGCACGACGTTGGTCGCGAAGTCGTAGACGAAGACGCGCTTCCGCTCGTACATCGAGGCGACGATCGACTTGCCGAAGTCGTGCTCGCTGTTCGGGTCGCCCGCGTCGCGCACGATCTCCTGCACGAGCGCCTCGGTGGTGAAGAGGTAGTTGCCCATCGAGGCGAGGCAGCGGGTCGGGTTGCCCGGCATCGTCTTCGGGTTCGACTTCGGCTTCTCGACGAAGCCGACCATCCGGCCCTCCGAGTCCACCTCGATGATCCCGAACTCGCCCGCCTCCTCGATCGGCACCGGGATCGCCGCCACCGTGAGGTCGGCCTTGCGGTCGAGGTGGAGGTCGAGCATCTGCCGGACGTCCATCCGGTAGATGTTGTCCGCGCCGAAGACGAAGAGGTAGTCGGGCTCCTCGTCGGTGATGATGTTCAGGTTCTGGTAGATGGCGTCGGCCGAGCCGGCGAACCACTTCTTCCCGACGCGCATCTGCGCCGGGACGATCTCGACGTACTGTCCGAGGAGCGCGGTGAGCCGCCAGGCCCGCTGGATGTGCGTGTTGAGCGACTCCGACTTGTACTGCACCAGCACCTTCTGCTTGAGGAAGCCGGAGTTCGCCAGGTTCGACAGCACGAAGTCGATGATCCGGTAGCGCCCCCCGAAGGGCACCGCGGGCTTCGCCCGCTCGCGGGTGAGGGGGTCGAGGCGCCGCCCCTCCCCGCCGGCCAGGATCATGGCGAGCACGTTCATTCGATGACTCCGGGTGACATGCGACGAACCCCGCGCCGATGCTACGCACCGGCGGGGGCGTGGGCAAGGAACCGGGCGGCACGGGACGAGACCGACCGCGAACTCGTTCTCAGAGTACGCGCATGCCGACGGACGCCTCGCAACCAGCCTTCCGGGGCTCCCCAAGCAAGGTCGGACACCGTCCGCCCGCCGCGCGCGCGCGTCAGGAGCGCGACGCGGGACGCAGCGCGGGCGCGTGCGCCGTTTCGTGCGCGAGCAGCCAGCGTTTCCGCTCGATCCCGCCGCCGTACCCGCCGAGCCTGCCGCCCGCGGTGACGACCCGGTGACACGGGACGAGGATCGCGATCGGGTTCTCGTGGTTGGCGCCGCCCACCGCCCTCGCGCCGCCGGGCAGCCCGATCTTCTGGCCGAGCTCGCCGTACGTCCGGACCTCGCCCCAGGGGATCTCGAGGAGCGCCGCCCAGACGAGCTTCTGGAACGCGGTGCCGCGGAGATCCAGGGTCGGGAGGCGGGGCGCGTGGCCGGCGAAGTAGTCGGTGAGCGCCTCCTCGGCCGCGGCGAGGTGGGCCCGCGCGCGCGCCGAGACGCCGGCCTGCGCCGCGCCGGGAGCGTCGAAGGAGATCCCGAAGACGCCCTCGTCCCCCGCCTCCACCGTGAGCGGGCCGAGCGGGGAGCGGAACCGGAGGCGCGCCGTCATCCCGGACCCATCCCGCGGCTCGCGGCCGCGGCCTGGCCGGCGAAGCGCGACCGCACCTCGGCGATCTCGGCGTTCACCTTCCGGAGCAGGTCGGCCTTCTCGCGGAACGGGAGGAAGGCGCTCTTGAACCCCTGCACGACCAGGGTGCAGAGGTCGTCGAGCGAGAAGCCCATTTCCCGGTGCGCGATGAGGAGCTCCTTCGTGCAGGTGGTGTCGGTGATGAGCCGGTTGTCGGTGTTGACCGAGACGCGCAAGCCGAAGTCGAAGAAGAAGCGGAGCGGGTGGCTCGCGTAGGAGCTCACCGTGCCGGTCTGGAGGTTCGACGACGGGCACATCTCGAGCGGGATGCGGTGGTCGTTGAGGTAGTTGAGCAGCTCGCCGTTCTCGCGGAGGCGCACGCCGTGGCCGATGCGATGTGCGCCGCAGACGTGGACCGCCTGGGCGATGGACTCCGGCCCGTACGCCTCGCCCGCGTGGATCGTGACGTTGACGTTGTTGTCGTGGATGAGCTGGACCGCCTCGCGATGGCGTCGCGCGGGGTGGCCCTCCTCCGCGCCGGCGAGGTCGAACCCGACGACGCCCTTGCCCTTGTAGGCGACGGCGAGCTCCGCCAGCCGCACGGAGGTCTGCGGATCGGCGTGGCGGATCCCGCAGACGATCACGTTCGAGCGGATGCCCGTCTCGAGCGTCGCGTCGCGGAGCCCGAGCAGCACCGCGTCCACGATCGTCGTGGGCTTGAGGCCCTGCCGCGTGTGGAGCACCGGCGCGTACCGCACCTCGAGGTAGCGGACGTTCTCCGCGGCGCAGTCGATCGCCAGCTCGTACGCGGCGCGGTAGAGGGCCTCCTCCGTCTGGAGCACCTCGAGCGTCACGTCGAAGGCGGTGAGGTAGTCCTCGAGCGAGGTGCACGTCTGCCCCATGTGAATGGCGCGCGCGAGCCCCTCCGGCGTATCGGCGGGGAGGCGCACGCCCTGCTCCTCGGCGAGCTCCAGGATCGTCCCGAGCCGGAGCGAGCCGTCGAGGTGGCAGTGGAGATCGGTCTTGGGCAGCGCCCGGACCAGGTCCTCGGAGACGGGGGGGGGCGGGCCATGGAGCTCGGGGATGGCCATGGGAGAATCTTAGCGGGTCAGGCGAGAGGGGCTCCAGCCCACCCGGGCTTCGGGTCATCCCGGCGACAGAAACCGCACGAGCACCTTCTTCTCCCCGATATCGAACCGGACGAGCGCCTTGCGATCCGGCCCTGCGCCCTCGCACCCGAGCACGACCCCCTCGCCGAACCGCTCGTGCAGGACCCGCGCGCCACGGGCGAACGCGAAGCCCGCGCCAGGGCGTTGGTCGAACGAGTAGTCGATGGTGGGTTCCGACCGCTCGCCCTTCGACAGGCTCAGGGCGAGCGGCTTCTCGTACCCCGCTCGTGCTGAGCTTGTCGAAGCACGAGCGGGGACATCCGCTTCGTCGCCGTCGAGCTCGATGTGCGGCTCCCCCGGGAGCGCACCCTGGTGGCGCCGCACCAGAGGCGGGCGCGCGCCGCGCGCCGCGGCCTCCCGCGCCCGCACCTCGCGCGCGATCTCCTCGCCGAAGAGCTCCGGCGGGAGCTCCTGCAGGAAGCGCGAGACCGGCATCTCGCGATACGCGGGCCCGAGCGCGCCGTACCCGATCCGCCGCCGCGCGAGCGAGAGCGTGAGCCGCTCCTTCGCGCGGGTCATGCCGACGTAGCAGAGGCGCCGCTCCTCGTCGAGGCTCTCCTCCCGCTCCACCGCGCTCTCCTTCGCCCAGGGCCGCTCGTACGGGAGCGTGCCGTCCTCGACGCCGGCGAGGAAGACGGCGCGGAACTCGAGCCCCTTCGCGGCGTGCAGGGTCATGAGCGCGACGCGGCCCTCGGGCGTCTCGCCGTCGGCCTCGCCGAGGAGGGCGATCTGCTCGAGGAAGCGGGCGAGCGGCGGGGGCCGGACCTCCTCCGGATCCCGCGGCGGCGGCTCGCCGAGGAGCGCCTCGTCGAACTCGCGCGCCGCGGCGACGAGCTCGGAGAGGTTCTCGGCCCGCTCCGCGGCCTCGTCGGTGTGCTGCGCGGCGAGGCTCGAGAGCATGCCGGTCCGGGTGAGCGTCTCCTGCACCGCACCGCCGGCGTCGAGCGAGGGCACCGCCGCGGCGAGGCCCTCGACCATGCCGTGGAACTCGGAGAGGGCGCGCCGGGCGGCGGGCTTCATGCCCTCGATCCGGTCCGCCTCCGCGATGGCCGCGAAGAGGGGGATCTGCCGCGCGGCGGCGTGCTCCCGGAGCCGCTCCAGGGTCTTCTCGCCGATGCCGCGGGCGGGCCGGTTCACCACCCGCTCGACGTCGAGGTCGGAGCTCGGCGCGAGCGCCAGGCGGAGGTACGCCGCGGCATCCTTCACCTCGGCACGATCGTAGAAGCTCGTCCCGCGCACGATGACGTACGGGATCCGCGCCGCGCGCAGCGCCGCCTCGATCGGCCGGCTCTGGGCGTTCGTCCGGTAGAGGACGGCGATCTCCTCGCCCGGCGTCCCCCGGGCCCGCTCCTGCGCGACCGCCCGGGCGATCCGCTCGCCCTCGAGCCCCTCATCCTCGCCGACGAGGAGTGCGAGCGGCGCGCCCGGCCCGGCCTCGGTCCAGAGCCGCTTCTCGCGGCGGCGGCGGGCGTTCGAGATGATCGCGTGCGCCGCGTCGAGGATGGTCCGCGTCGAGCGGTAGTTCTGCTCGAGCTTCACCACCTTGGTGCCCGGGAAGTCCCGGTCGAAGCCGAGGATGTTCTCGACGTCGGCGCCGCGCCACCGGTAGATGGCCTGGTCGTCGTCGCCCACCACGCAGACGTTCCGCTTCTCGCCGGTGAGGAGCTGGAGGAGCCGGTACTGCGCGGGGTTCGTGTCCTGGAACTCGTCCACGAGCAGGAACCGGAACCGCCCCGCCCAGCGCGCGCGCAGCGCCGGGTCCTGCTCGAGCAGCCGCACCGGGAGGACGAGCAGGTCGCCGAAGTCCACCGCCCCCGCGCGGCGCAGCGCCGCCGAGTAGCGGAGGTAGAGGTCCCTGTCGCGGTCGCCGTCGCGATCGCCGGGGACGACGTGGACCTCGCCGGCGACGAGGCCGCGGTTCTTCCAGGCGTCGATGCGGGAGAGGAGCTCGCGCGGGGAGAGCGCCTCGTCGGCGCCGGCCTCGGCGAGGATCCCCTTCGCGAGCCGGAGCTGGTCGTCGTCGTCGTAGATCGGGAAGGAGGGCGGAAGCCCGGCCCGCGCCGCCTCGCGCCGGAGGAACCGGGCGCCGAAGGCGTGGAAGGTCTGGACCCAGAGGTCCGCGGACCTGACCGGACCGAGCAGCTTCTCGAGCCGCGCCCGCATCTCGCCGGCGGCCTTGTTGGTGAACGTGACCGCGAGGACGTGCCAGGGCATCACCCCGAGCTCGAGCACGAGCCGCGCGATCCGGTGGACGATGACTCGGGTCTTCCCGCTGCCCGCGCCGGCCAGGACGAGGAGCGGCCCCTCGCCGTGCAGGACCGCCTCGCGCTGGGCGTCGTTGAGGTCGCGGAGGAGGTCGGCGGGTTCCATCGGGGGATGGAACATAGTCGATCAGGGCGACGGGGGATGGGCGCGAGGGGTAGATTCCGGCCATGGCACCCCCGGTCCGCATCCTGCCCCTCGGCGGCCTCGGCGAGATCGGCATGAACTGCATGGCCGTCGAGTGCGACGGCCGGATCGCGGTGGTGGACTGCGGGATCCTCTTCCCGAACGAGCCCATCGGGGTGGACGTGATCGCGCCGGATCTGTCGTGGCTGCGCGAGCGGCGGGAGCAGGTGGGCGCGGTCTATCTCACCCACGGCCACGAGGACCACATCGGTGCGCTGCCGTTCCTGCTGCGCGACGTGGCCGTCCCGGTCTACGGGACGCCGTTCACGCTCGCGCTCCTCCGCCCCCGGCTCGCCGAGGCGAACGTGCACGCCGACCTGCGCCTCGTGACGCCCGGCGACGAGCGCCCCGCCGGCGAGGCCTCGCCCATCTCCGCCCGCTTCCTCGCGGTGACGCACTCGATCCCGGACGCCTGCGGCCTCGCGCTCTCGACGCCCCAGGGCACGATCGTCCACACCGGCGACTTCAAGATCGACGAGACACCCGTCCGCGGGCCGGGGATGGACCTCGCGTCGATCCAGGCACTCGGGCGGCGGGGCGTGCGCCTCCTCCTCTCCGACTCCACCAACTCGGAGCGCTCCGGCGTCTCGCTCTCCGAGGCGCAGGTCGGGCCCGCGCTCGAGGAGGCGTTCGAGGGGGCGCAGGGCCGCGTGTTCGTCGCCTGCTTCGCGAGCAACGTGCACCGGATCCAGGGGATCGTGAACGCCGCCCGCGCCTTCGGCCGGCGGATCGCCTTCCTCGGCCGCGCGATGGAGGCGAACGTCGAGATCGCGCAGAATCTCGGCTACCTCGAGCTGCCCGCCTGGATGCCGGTCTCGAACGCCGAGGCGCGGGCGCTCCCGCCGAAGGAGGTCTGCATCCTCACCACCGGCACCCAGGGCGAGCCCCGGAGCGCGCTCGCCCGGCTCGCCCGCGGCGAGCACCCGGACCTCGCGGTCTCGCCCGGCGACCTCGTCATCCTCTCCTCCCGGTTCATCCCCGGGAACGAGGTCGCGGTCGGACAGGTGGTGAACGATCTGGCGCGGCGCGGGGCCGAGATCGTCTACGAGGGCCTGCGTCCGCTCCACGTCTCGGGCCACGCGCAGGAGGCGGAGCAGCGACGGGTCATCTCGCTCGCCCGGCCCGACCACTTCGTCCCCATCCACGGCGAGTATCGCCACCTGGCGCGGCACGCCGCCCACGCCGCCGCCGAGGGCGTGCCCGGCCGCAGCATCGTCACCGACGGGCAGGTGCTCGAGCTCTCGGGCGCCGGCGCGCGCGTGCTCGAGGAGCGCGTCCCGACCGGCCGCGTCTACACTGACCGTGAGCTCCTCCTCGGCGAGGACATCGGGGCGATGGTGGTCCGGGATCGCCGGCTCCTGTCGGAGGCCGGGCTCTGCATCGTCGTGCTGGCGGTGGAGCGCGCCACCGGCGCCGTCGTCCGCGGCCCCGAGCTCTTCGCCCGCGGCGTCGCCGCCTTCGAGGGGAACGAGGAGGAGCTCCGCGGCGAGGTGCTCCGCGCGCTGGAGGAGCTCTCCCCGACCGCCCGCACCTCCGTCGAGGAGGTCCAGGAGACGATCCGCGTCGCCGTCCGGCGCTACTTCCGGAAGACGACCGGCCGGCGGCCGACGGTGCTGCCGGTGGTGCTGGAGCTGTGAACGGACCGGGCCCGGGCGAGCGACGCGGAGGAGCGCGCCGCCCGCCCGGCCCTTCCCCTCCCCCCGTCAAGCGGGTGGCGCGTACCTCGGCGGCGGTGGTGGGATCGGCGGCGGCAGCTCCGCGGGGCGGCGCAGGATCTCCGCCCAGTCGAGCTTCCCGGTGAGCTGCATCATCACGAAGAGCGTCAAGATCGCCCCCACGGTGATCGCGAGGCCGGTGAACCCCTTCCAGAAGAAGGTGAACGAGAAGAGGACGAGATACAGGAGCTGCGAGACCCCGAACGTCAGGAGCGCCGTGCGCCAGCCGACGAAGAGCCGCGCGTAGCTCACCACGAGGAGCACCGAGATCGCCGAGGCGAGCGCGAACGAGACGCCGACCTCGAGGTGGTCGATGAGGTACGCGAAGAGCAGGTGGAAGGCGAAGAAGGCGCACGCGAGCAGGAAGTAGTTCATCGGGTGGATCGACCGGCGGCGCGCGGCGAGGATCATCCCGGTGACGAAGAAGAAGAAGAGGAGCGAGATCGGGGCGAAGAAGGTGATCTTCGAGGCGAGTGGGCCGGGGTTGAGCCGCTGCGGCAGCTCCACCGCCACGTTCGCGGTCGAGACGAGCTGCTCGAAGCGCCAGAGCCCGGACCACTGCCCGTCCTCGGCGCGGTGGGCCGTCGGCGAGAGCGTGCCGGCGGGGAAGTCGACCTGGTCGAAGTCCGCGCTCAGGGCGAGCCGGAAGTCGCGCGCCCGACCCACCTCCGCGCCGAGGCCCTTCGCCGGGTCACCGTAGGCCCACCGCTGCATGCCGCGGGCCTTGTACTTGACGGCGAGCACCTGCGAATGGCCGGCGCCGAGGGCGGCGCGAACGCTCGCGAAGCCCTCCCCGAAGGTCGTCTCCAGCGGCGCGCCGTCGGGGCCCTGGACCCCGAAGCCGTCGTAGGTCACTCCGGCCTCCAGGGGGAAGGTGACCAGCACCTCGCGCGCCTCGGGCGTGTCGTTACGGAACGTGAACGTGCCGGCGAACGTCACACCATACGTCGGGTACCAGAGGAGGCCCTTTCGCCGGTGCTCCAGCGAGAGCGCCGCGTCCACCTCGGAGCGGGCCAGGGTCATCGGACGATTGGTGGTGACGTCCTCCGTGTATGCCACGGTCACCATCCGATCGCGCTTCGCGTCCCACTCGTCCCGCGTCTTCTTCTCCTTGTGCGTCTCGGCGCCGATCGCGGACGGGGGAGCCTGCCGGAGGGGCGGCCCCCAGAGCGCCCGGACGTCGCCGAGGTTCCCTTCGAACGTGCTTTGGCTCCGGACGGCCAGGGTCGAGGCCAGCACGGTCCAGGCGGCGGCACAGCAGAGCCAGATGAACCCGATCGCGAGAAGTCGTCTCATGCCCGCGGCAGGTAGCAATCGCCGGGCCGCCTCCGAAGCACCCGCGGCGCCGCCGGTTTTCGCCGCGCAGGACCGCCGGACACGCCCGCGTGGCCGCCGGGACGCACGGCCGGACGCCCGCGGGAGGCCGGATTGCCGGGCCGGCGCCGGTCTGTTAGATCCGCGCGGCCCTTCGCCCCCGCATGACCCCCGTCTACCTCCACACCCTCGGCTGCCCGAAGAACCGCGTCGACTCCGAGATCATGCTCGGCACGTTCCTCGAGGCCGGCTTCCGCCTCGTGCAGGACCCGGCCGCGGCCGAGGTCGTGGTGGTGAACACCTGCGGCTTCATCGAGAGCGCCAAGGCGGAGTCGGTGGACGCCATCGTGGAGCTCGCGGAGCTGAAGCAGACCGGGCGGTGCAAGAAGCTCGTCGTGACCGGCTGCCTCGTGCAACGCCACGCGGACGAGCTCGCCCGGGAGCTCCCGGAGGTGGACCACTTCCTCGGCACCGGCGCCTACGCCGACGTCGCGCGCATCGTGCAGGACGCGCAGGCGAAGCGGCTCGTCGTCCCCGACCCCGAGTTCGTCCACTCCGCGGCGACGCCGCGGGTGAACTCGCTCCCCTCGCACACCGCCTACGTGAAGATCGCCGAGGGCTGCGACAACGACTGCGCGTTCTGCATCATCCCGAAGCTCCGCGGCCCGCAGCGCTCGCGTCCGGTGGACGACCTCGTCCGGGAGGCCGCGGCCCTCGCGGCGCAGGGGACGGTCGAGCTCTCGCTCGTCGCCCAGGACCTCACCGCCTACGGCTACGACCTCCCCGGGAAGACACGGCTCCACCACCTCCTCCCCGAGCTCTGCAAGGTGGACGGGATCCGGTGGATCCGCCTCCACTACGCCTACCCGCGGGACGTCCCCGCGGCGCTCCTCGACGTCGTCGCGCGCGAGCCGAAGATCGTGAAGTACCTGGACATGCCGCTCCAGCACTCGTCGGATCGGCTCCTGCGCACGATGCGGCGCGGCCGCGACTCGGCCTTCCTGCGCGAGCTGCTCGCGAGGATCCGGGCGCACGTCCCGGGCATCGCGCTCCGGACCTCGCTCATCGTCGGGCTGCCGGGCGAGACCGAGGGGGACTTCGACGACCTGCTCCGCTTCGTCGAGGAGCAGCGGTTCGAGCACCTCGGCGTCTTCGAGTACTCGCGCGAGGAGGGGACGGGCGCCGCGGACCTTCCGGACCAGGTTCCCGAGGCCGTGAAGCGCGCGCGGTACGCCCGGATCATGGAGGTCCAGCAGGGGATCGCGCGCGACCACCAGCGGGCGAAGATCGGGCGGCGGCTCGAGGTGCTCGTCGAGGGCAGGTCGGAGGAGACGGAGCACCTCCTCGTGGGCCGCCACGCGCAGCAGGCGCCGGAGATCGACGGCCTCACCTACGTGAACGAGGGCATGGCGTATCCCGGCGAGCTCGTGACCCTCGAGGTGACCGACGCCTCCGACTACGACCTCGTTGGCCGGGTGGTCGCGCGGGATCCCTCGCGACCCCCTCCGCGGCCGCGAGACGGCGCGCCGAAGCCGCCGCCGACGCGCACGCGCGGCAGCCTCAAGGTCATCCCGTAGCGACCCGGCGCTCCTGCTGCGCCTCGCGCCGCGCGAACGACTCCGGGGCCGGGATGGTGATCTCGAACGACACGTTCCAGCCGGTCCGCTCCACGAGGGCGATCGTCCCCGAGTGCGCCTCCGCGACGAGCCGGCAGAGGTACAGCCCGAGACCGGCGTTGTGCCACTCGCGCGTCCCGCCGGTGACGAACCGGCGGAAGAGGCTCTCGCGCAGCTCCATCGGCACCGGCGGCCCGCTGTTCCGGACCGCGAGCACCACCTGCCCGTCCGAGGATCGCGCCTCGACGCTCACGTGGTCGCCGCGGCCCACGTGCCGCATCGCGTTCGCGACGAGGTTCTCGAGCATCCGCTGGACGAGGTCGAGGTCGAGCGACGAGGCGAGCCCGTCCTCGGCCTTCACCTCGAGCGTCACCCCGCGATCCGCCGCCTGCGCCCGGAACCGCCGGATCACCGCATCGAGGAGGAGCGCCACGAGCACCGGCTCGCGCGCGGGGGCCATCGCCCCCTGCTCCAGCCGGTAGACGAGCAGGAGGTCGCCGATGAGCTTCGAGAGCCGCCGACCTTCGTCGCCCGCGTGTCTGAGGTAGTCGACCGCGCCGCCGGCGGCCGGAACGCACCGGAGCTCGCTCTCGGCGAGCGAGACGTACTGGAGGAGCGTCGCCAGCGGGTTCTTGAGGTCGTGCACGATGACCTGGGCGAGCGCCTCCGCCTCGTTCTGCGCGCAGATGAGCTGGTCGCGCTGCGCCGCGACCTCGCCGTGCGCCGCCTCGAGCGCGCGGGCGTGCCGCTCGGCGAGCTCGGCCGTCGTCGCCTCGACCGCCATGCCGGCCGCGAGACGGATGATGCGGACCCCGGTCCAGATCGCCACCAGCGCGAAGGCGGCCGCGGTCGTGGCGAGAAGCGCGTTGTCGGCGAGGGGCATCCCGGTCCGCACGCCCAGGAGAAACTGGTAGGCGACCGCGGCGAGCGCGAGCGGCGCCGCCTGGGTGGCCGGCAGGGCCACCGCCGCGAACAGGACGATCACCTGCATCGCGCCCCCGAGGAGCGCGACCGCGGCACCGCCCGGGCCGTCGAG
Source organism: Pseudomonadota bacterium (assembly GCA_023419875.1). Classification (GTDB taxonomy): domain Bacteria; phylum Myxococcota; class Myxococcia; order Myxococcales; family Anaeromyxobacteraceae; genus Anaeromyxobacter. The sequence goes on from JAEZXM010000220.1 coordinate 11,380, forward strand.
CACCGCCGGGGCCGTGGCCTGCAGACCCCAGCCGAAGACGACCACGAGGTCGAGCGCCGCGGCGGCGAACGCGACCGCGCCGGGGTGCCAGCGGCGGCGAAGGAGCACGATCACGGCCGCGGAGATGACGAGGTGGAGGGCGTTGAGCCCCATGACCCACGCGCCCACCATCGGATGCTCGTTCCGCAGCTCCCCGACGACGAGCAGCGCCAGCGTCAAGGCGCGCAGACCGGTCCGCGCCCAGGCCACGACGAGCGCGTTCCGCGCCCGGACCTCGGAGACACCGTTGTGCACCGCGCGGGGCAGCGCGCGGGACTTGGATTCTTCGGGCGGGATCGCCCCTCGCTCGTCCACGCACGCATCCTACTCCCACCCCAGGTGCGCTAGAATGCCCCACGATTTCCCATACGCCGATCCGGAGCACCTCGACCTCCCATCCGGCCGAGGCGGAGGCAAGTTCGTCCCATGCGCGTGCTCATCGTCGGTGGTACCGGCCTCATCTCGACCGCCATCTCGCAGCAGCTCCTCGACCGCGGCGACGAGGTGACCGTCTTCAACCGCGGCCGGACCGCGGTGCGGGTCCGGGGCCGGCTCGAGGTCCTCACCGGCGATCGATGGATCGCAGGCTCGCTCGAGCGCGCGGTCGAGGGGCGGATCTGGGATGCGGTGATCGACATGACCGCGTTCGCACCCGAGAACGGCGAGCAGCTCGTGCGGGCGTTCTGGGGAAAGGCGGCGCAGGTGGTGCTCTGCTCCACCGCCTGCGTGTACGGCGGGCCTGGCCTCGACCTTCCCATCCGCGAGACCACCAGGCGGAACCCGTTTGGCAACTACGGGGTGAACAAGGCGGCGATCGAGGCCATCCTCCTCGAGCGCTCGGGGAAGGAGGGGACCGCGGCGACCGTGCTCCGCCCGAGCTTCACGTGCGGCGAAGGGATCACCTTCAGCGGCGTGCTCTTCGACCACGCGCTCGTCTCGCGGATGCGCGCCGGCCTCCCCGTCGTCCTCCACGACGACGGGGCGAACCCCTGGGCCATCGCCCACGTCTCCGACGTCGCCCGCGGCTTCGTGGCCTCGCTCGGGAACCGCAAAGCGTTCGGCAACGACTACCACCTCACCTCGGACGAGCACACCGACTGGAACGGCGTCTACCGGGCGCTCGCCGCCGCCGCCGGCGGCACCGCGAACCTCGTCCACGTCCCTTCCGAGTGGCTGCGGAGGGCGGCCCCGCGGCGGAGTTTGGGCGTCTGGTTCATCTACCGGTTCGCGTCCGTCTACGACAACACCAAGGCCGCGCGCGACCTCGGCTTCCGGACCACCGTCCCGCTGGTCGAGACGTTGCGCCGGCAGGTCCGCTGGATGGAGGAGGCCGGGACGCTCGTCCGCGCCGAGGACGAACCGTGCGAGGACAACATCGTCGAGGCCTACCGGGCGGGGAAGGACCGGATCGACGATCCACGCTGGGTGGACTGGAATCCGTGGGGGAACGGGACCGAGAACTGACGGAAGCTCAGCCGACGCCCGGCGCCTTCTCCCCTGCCTCGATCCGGATCGGCAGGACGTTTCCGGGCGACGCGAGCGGGCAGGTGGCGAACTCGGTGAACGCGCAGGGCGGGTTGTACGCCCGGTTGAAGTCGAGCACCACGCGGCCCGAGGCGGGCGGTCGCGCGGCCAGGAAGCGGCCGCCGCCGTAGGTCTCCTGCAGCGCCGTCGCGTCGCGGAACACGAACTGGAGCGCGCCCCCGGCCTCGAGCGTCGGCTCGAGCGAGAGTTCGTGGCCGTCGATCGCGAACCTCGCCCGCCCGGGGACCACCGCGCGCTGCGGCGGCCCCGCGGTCGAGGGCTGCTCCTCGAGGCGCGGGCTCGCATGTGGTTCCCACCGCGCGTAGACGCGCCAGCGCGGGTCGAACGGGAAGACCTCGACCCCACGGAACGTCCGGAGCGCCGGGCTCGCCGCATCCCAGACGCGGATGGCGAGGGACGGACCACGCTGGACGATGGTCGCGATGCGGGTACCGAGCTGGAGCCGGTCGGCGTCCCCCTCGGCGTCCGTGCGAAGGACGTGCTCCGAGACCGGCGCGCCGCCGAGGCGCCACCCGTCCTCCGTTCCCGCCCGGAGCGTCACCTCCCGGCCACGGACGGCGAAGACCCCGGGCATCCCGTCCACCCGGTTCTCGCCTTCCGCGAGCCAGTGCAGGCCGACGAGCGCGAGCCAGCCGTCGGGCGCGCGGAGCCGGGCGTCACGGCGCGCACGCCATTCCTTCCAGGCAGCCTCGGGATCGCTCAGAGCATCGGTCATCGTCGCCCGCCGTACCCTGGAGTATAGGAGAGCCATGTCCGTCTTGCGCGCGCTCCGGCACCCGCTCGCCCCACTCGTCCTCGTGATCGTGGTCCTCCCCGCGGCGATCCTGCTGGCGCCGGCGCCGATGAGGGCCGGTCTGGTCCTGCTCCTGCTCGTCGCCGGCTCGCCCGTCGCGGCCTTCGCCGCCAGGCGCCTGCTCCGGAGCGCGGTCGCGAGGATCCCCGTGCCGGAGTCGTCCGAGGCGACCTACCGGGAGGCTTCGCTCGAACGCGGGCTCCGCACCCTCTTCACCCTCGTCCCGCCGCTGGGCACGCTGGCGATCCTCATCGCCGTGCTCGGGGTGGAGGCCTGGCGGGCGCCGCCCCGCTCCGGCGCGCCGCCGGCGGAGTGGGGCCTCACGGCCTGGCAGTCGCTCTTCCTCGCGGCGGTCCCGCTCCTCTTCCTGGTCCTTGCCGTCCGGCTCTGGACGGACCTCGTCGCCGCCCGGCGCCGCCGCGCCGAGGGGCTGCCGCCGCTCCCGCTCGAGCCGGCGAGTGCCACGGGTGATCCGGCCCTCGACCGTCGGCTCAAGACGAAGAGCCGGGCGGCGTTCCGGCTGGGCGTCTTCACCCTCGCCGTGTCGGCCATCGCGAACGTGCTCCCCCCGATGGAGCGCGATCCGGACAAGCTCTCCTGGGCCGTCCTGCGGCTCGCGAAGGTCACCTCCCGGATCGACGCCGGCGAGCCCTACCGGTTCCTCACCGCCACCTTCGTGCACGCCGACCTCGCCGCCCTCGCGGTGGGCATCCTCGCCTACATGGCCGTCGCCCCCATGGTCGGGGCGCTCGCCGGAACCTTCTGGCTCGTGACGACCTTCGTGGCGGGCGGGTTCGCCGCGACCATCGCGAGCTACGCGTTCATGCCGGACGGCCGGATCTACCTCGGGATGACGGGCGCGGTGGCGGCGCTCGCCGGGCTCCTCCTCGTGATCGGCGCCCGTGAGCGACGTCGCCTCCCGCCCGCCGCGCTCCGGCGCATCGGCGTGCGGGTCGGGGCGGTGGTGGTGGTCCTCGCCTTCGCGAGCGCCCTTCTCCGGCACGCGGACGTCGCCGCGCACCTCGGCGGCTTCGTCTTCGGCGCGGTCCTCGGGGTCTTCTTCCGCCCGCAGGCCGAGGTGCGGGAGGCGATGGAACAAGCGCGCGCGGAGTCGCTCACGCGACGCGAGGCGAGCGCGTGACGGGATCTGCGGGCGTCACCTCGCCGGCGGCTCCACGCGCACGACGTCCCTGGGCAGCGTGAGGTCGAAGGCGGAGTCCGCGAGGCCGACGTTCCGGCGCACGTCCTCGAGCCGGATCTCGTTCACGTTGTTCGCGGCGTCCACCACCCGGGTGACGAGGATCTGCCCGTCCGGACCGGCCACGAGCTCGATCGACTCGACGCGCGGGTCCTCCTCCCTGGGCCGGAGCACGAGGGTCCCCCCGGGGCGCATCGACACCTCGAAGTCCCGTTCCAGGTTCCCCTTCCCGAGGAGGAAGGTGAGGGCGGCGCTCATCCCGCTCGAGTCGAAGTGCTCGTCCACGTAGGCCTGGTTCTCGTCGGGCTCGTACTGGACGAGGCGGTTCCCCTTCACCACGACCACCTTCGGGGAGGGCTTCTCGTACGACCAGCGCATCATCCCCGGCTTCTTCACGAGCAGCTCGCCCGAGGAGGTCTGCTTCCGGCCGAACCCGGAGTACGTGTAGGTCTGCTGGAACTTCGCGCGGAGATCCGTCGTGCGCTCGTAGAAGGCCTGTACCTTGCGGACGAGCGCCTGTGCTTCGGAGGGCGCCGCGGACGGCTCGGCAGGGGCTGCCGGCGCTGCCGAGGCTACGATGACGAGGGCGAGGACAGGGGCGAGCATGGCTGTTCTCCAATAGCAGACGGACGGGGACGGCAGGTATTCCCGGGCGCCCCGTCCGTCCCGCGGGCTCCTTGACGGCGGGGGCCCGCCGGGCGATCCTCCGCGCCTTCGATGCGCTCCCCCCTCGCCACCGCCGCCCTCGCCTGCGCTCTCTTCGCCTCGGCCTGCAGCAACGAGTGCCAGGAGCTCGGCGACCGGCTCTGCAACTGCACGCCGGTGGGCACGACCCGGTCGGCCTGCGAGCGGAGGGTGCAGAACGAGATCGAGCGCCTCAACCCCGGCCGCGACGCCGAGGCGGTCTGCGGCGAGACGCTCGAGACCTGCAGGGTGCCCGAGGGGATCGAGTTCTGCGACTGGCTCGACGGCCGGTGCGGAAAGGCCGCCTGCGGGATGTCCGTCGAGACGCTCGAGAGCCTCGCGAACGAGGACCCGCCGGTCGACTGCACGGCGCCGCAGTAGCTCACACCTGCGGCAGCCCGAGGTGCCGGCGCCCGCCGGCGCTCCGCTCCGCCTCCTCGAAGCGCCCCGCGATGATCGTGCCGCAGCGCGCGCACGCCGAGCCGCGGAGCCGCACCCGCCGGACCGCGTGCCAGTCGCGCTCGATCACCGCTTCGCCGCAGGAGGGGCACCACGTCGTCTGCCCCGCCGTGTCGTGCACGTTGCCCGTGTACACATGGCGGAGCCCCTCCGCGCGCGCGATCTCGCGGGCGCGGGTGAGCGTCGCGGGCGGTGTCGGTGGGCGGTCGCGCATCTTGAAGTCGGGGTGGAAGGCGGTGAGGTGGAGCGGCACGTCCGGCCCCATGTGCTCGACGAGCCAGCGCGCGAGCTTCGCCGTCTCCTGGGGGTCGTCGTTCTCGCCCGGGATGACGAGGTTCGTGACCTCGACCCAGGTCTTGGACGCCTTCGCGAGCCACTCGAGGGTCTCGAGCACCGGCGCGAGGTGCGCGAGGGTCACCTTCGCGTAGAAACCCTCGGTGAAGCCCTTGAGATCGACGTTGGCCGCGTCCATGTGCGGGAAGATGTCCCGCCGGGCCTCGGCGCCGACGTAGCCCGCGGTGACGAAGGCGGTGTAGAGCCCGGCCGCGTGCGCCGCCCGGGCGACGTCGATCGCGTACTCCGCCCAGATGACCGGGTCGTTGTAGGTGAAGGCGATCCCCGGCGCCCCCTCCGCCTTCGCGAGCGCCACGATCCGCTCCGGCGTCCAGCCGTCGGTGGCCCGCTCGTCGCCGAGCCTCGCCTTGGAGATGTCCCAGTTCTGGCAGAAGCGGCAGCCGAGGTTGCAGCCGGCGGTGCCGAACGAGAGCACGCTCGAGCCGGGCCGGAAGTGGGCGAGCGGCTTCTTCTCGATCGGATCCACCGCGAACCCCGTCGAGCGCCCCCAGGCGGTCGTGACGAGCTTTCCGCCCCGGCCCTCGCGGACGAAGCAGAACCCGGCTTGCCCGTCGCGCAGCCGGCAGTCGCGCGGGCAGAGCGTGCACCGAACGCGGCCGTCCCCGGCGGGCTCCCAGTAGCGCGCCTCGCGCATCATCGAGGCGAGTGTAGCCCGATCCCATCCGCCGCGCCGGATGCCACCCTCGAGGGCTTTCTCCTGTGTACCCGCCGACCTGGCGCAGGTCCGCACGACCTTGGACCGTCCATCCGTGAAACCGGAGCGACGTCCGTGACCTTGACAGGGGGAACGGCGCACGCCTAGATCGACCGAGCATCGTGAACCTCCGCGACCTCATCGAGCGCCGGCCCGTCGTCTTCGACGGGGCGATGGGCACCCAGTTCCAGCGGCACCAGCTGAAGGCCTCCGAGTTCGGCGGCAAGGAGGGGGCGAACGACCTCCTCACCCTCACCCGGCCCGACCTCGTCGAGGACATCCACGCCCGCTACTTCGAGGTCGGCTGCGACATCGTCGAGACGAACACCTTCGGCTCGTCGCGGCTCAAGCTCGACGAGTACGGCCTCGGCCACCGCACCTACGAGGTGAACTTCCGGGCCGCGATCCTCGCCCGGCGCGCCGCCGACCGGTTCTCGACCCCCGACCACCCGCGCTTCGTCGCCGGGTCGATCGGGCCGACGGGCATGCTCCCGTCGTCCTCGGATCCGGCGCTCGGCAACATCTCCGGCGACGCGCTGGAGCGGATCTTCCAGGAGCAGGCGAAGGGGCTCATCGAGGGCGGGGTCGACGCGATCATCATCGAGACGCAGCAGGACATGCTCGAGCTCCGCGCCGCGGTGCTGGGCGCGGACGCGGCCCGGCGCGAGGCGATGCGCGACGTCTTCCTCATCGCCCAGCCGACGCTCATCGACCAGAACGGCCGGATGCTGCTCGGCACCGACATCGGCTCGGCGCTCGCGACCCTGGAGCGGCTGCCCCTGGACTGCGTCGGCCTCAACTGCTCGACCGGCCCCGCCGAGATGCGGGCCTCGGTGAAGTACCTGGGCGAGCGGTGCTCGCACTTCGTCTCGGTGCTGCCCAACGCCGGCATGCCCGAGAACGAGGACGGGCGCGCGGTGTACAAGCTCTCGCCGGAGGCCCTCGCCGAGGCGCTCGCGCAGTTCGTCGCCGAGTACGGCGTGGATCTCGTGGGCGGCTGCTGCGGGACGACGCCCGACCACCTCCGCGCCGTCGTCCGCCGGCTCCAGGGGGTCACCCGCGCGAAGCGGGCCCGCGTGCGCGCGAACGACCTCTCCTCGGCGATGAAGGCCGTGCCGCTGGAGATGGACCCGCGGCCGCTCGTCGTCGGCGAGCGGCTCAACAGCCAGGGCTCGCGCAAGGTGAAGGAGCTCCTCATCGCCGACGACTACCCGGGGCTCGTGCAGATCGCCCGCGGCCAGGTGGAGGCGGGGGCGCACGTCCTCGACGTCTGCGTGGCGCTCAACGAGCGCGACGACGAGTCGGCGCAGATGCGGACGCTCGTGAAGCTGCTCGCCCAGTCGGTGGACGCGCCGCTCATGATCGACTCCACCGAGGCGGACGTGGTGGAGGGCGCGCTCAAGACGTACCCGGGCCGGTGCATCGTCAACTCCGTGAACCTCGAGAAGTCCGGGGAGCGGGTGAAGAAGGTCCTGCCGCTCGTGAAGCGCTACGGAGCGGCGGTGGTGGCGATGACCATCGACGAGAAGGGCATGGCCCAGACCGCCGAGCGGAAGGCGGAGATCGCCAGGCGCACGGTGGCGGTCGCGGCGGAGTACGGCCTCGGCCCCGAGAGCCTGGTCTTCGACGCGCTCACCTTCACCCTCGCGACCGGCGGGGAGGAGTACCGCCGCAGCGCGGTGGAGACGATCGAGGGCATCCGGCGGATCAAGGCGGAGAACCCGGGCGTGCTCACGACGCTCGGCGTCTCCAACGTCTCCTTCGGCCTCGCGAAGAGCGCGCGCGAGGTCGTGAACTCGGTGTTCCTGTTCCACGCGGTGAAGGCGGGGCTCGACCTCGCCATCGTGAACCCGAAGGACATCCTGCCCTACCCGACCATTTCCGAGGAGGAGCGGGCCCTCGGCGAGGACCTCGTCTTCGACCGGCGCCCGGACGCGCTCGCGCGGCTCATCTCCCACTTCGGCGAGAAGGGCGCGCCGGAGAAGGCGGCGGTCGATCCGCTCGCCGCGCTCGCCGGCAAGCCCGCCGAGGAGCGGATCCACCAGCAGATCCTCCACCGCCGTCCCGAAGGCATCGAGGCGCTCATCGACGAGGCCCTCACCCGCCACGCGCCCGTCGAGGTGCTGAACGAGGTGCTGCTCCCGGCGATGAAGGACGTCGGCGACCGGTTCGGCGCGGGCGAGCTCATCCTGCCCTTCGTGCTCCAGTCGGCCGAGGTGATGAAGAAGGCGGTCGCCCACCTCGAGAAGTTCCTCGAGCGCAAGGAGGGCGTCACCAAGGGGAACGTGGTGCTCGCCACCGTCTACGGCGACGTCCACGACATCGGCAAGAACCTGGTGAAGACCATCCTCTCGAACAACGGCTTCACCGTGCACGACCTCGGCAAGCAGGTCCCGGTGACGACGATCCTCGAGAAGGCGGTCGAGGTCGGAGCCGACGCCGTCGGCCTCTCCGCGCTCCTCGTCTCCACCTCGAAGCAGATGCCCTTCTGCGTCGAGGAGCTGCACCGCCGGAACCTCGCCTTCCCGGTGATCATCGGCGGCGCGGCCATCAACCGTCGCTTCGGCTACAAGACCCACTTCGCCCAGGACGGCACGCCCTACGCCGGCGGCGTCTTCTACGCGAAGGACGCGTTCGAGGGGCTCGAGATCGTCGAGGCGCTCGTCGACACGGCGAAGCGCGACGAGCTCAAGCACACCGTCCTCCAGAAGGCGATCGCCGACCGGAACCGCCCGCCCGACGCCCCGCTGCCGGCGGCGCCGACGAAGCGCACCGGCTCGGTCGGCCCCGCGGCGAAGATCCCCGCCCCGCCGTTCTGGGGCCCGCGCGTCGTCCCCGCCGGCTCCATCTCGCTCACCGACGTCTGGCCGCACCTCGACCTCGCCGAGCTCTTCAAGCTGCAGTGGGGCGTGAAGGCCAAGGGGGCCGAGTACGAGAAGCTCATCCGCGAGGAGTTCGGCCCGAGGCTCGAGGAGCTGAAGGCCGACGCGCAGGCGAAGGGCTGGCTCGTGCCGAAGGTGGTCTACGGCTACTTCCCCTGCCACGCGTCGGGGAACGAGCTCGTGGTCCTCGACCCGGTGCACAAGCGGTCCGAGCTCGTCCGCCTCCGCTTCCCGCGCCAGCCGGACGACCGGAACCTCTGCCTCGCGGACTACTTCCGCGAGGAGCCCGGCTCGGACGTGGTCGCCTTCCAGGTCGTCACCATGGGTGACGCCGCCACCGGGCTCGCGACCGCCGCGCAGGAGAAGGGCGACTACACCCGCGCGCTCTTCCTCCACGGCCTCGCCGTCGAGACTGCCGAGGCGCTCGCCGACTACTGGCACGTGCAGGTGCGCAGGGAGCTCGGCCTCCCCGAGAACCAGGGGAAGCGCTACTCCCCCGGCTATCCCTCATGGCCCGAGCTCGCGGACCAGACGTCGCTGTGGAAGCTCCTCGAGCCCGACAGGACCATCGGCGTCACGCTCACCGAGGCGCACCAGATGGTGCCCGAGCAGTCGACGAGCGCCGTCGTGCTGCATCACCCCGAGGCGATCTACTACATCGTCCGCGGGCTCACGGCGGCGACGGGATAGCGCCCGACGCGCCGAGGTGAGCGCGGCCCTCGCATCCACTGCCGGTGTCGGAGACGGTCCCCGATGTCAGGCCGGCTGGTGCTCGGCTTCGGGACTTGTTGCGCACGCGGCGCCCGTGCAAGGCTTCGCCTTGCGTGAATCAAGCTCGCGATTGACCGCGACATGAACGCAAAGGAGCCCTTGACGATGCGCAAGCTCGCACTGCTCTCCGTTCTCTCCGTTCTCTTCGTCCCCGCGCTCGCCGACGCGCAGGTGAACTTCGGCCTACGGCTGGGATACGCGCTCGCGATGGGCGAGGCGGGGGAGGGCGATGATCTCTCCGACGGCATCAAGGGGCAGATCCCCGTCCAGCTCGACCTGGGCTTCAAGGTGACGCCCGCGCTCACGCTGGGCGGCTACTTTGGCTACGGCTTCGGCCGTCTCGGCGACGAGTTCGAGGACTGCGACGATTGCTCCGCGCGCGTGTACCGCCTCGGCGCGCAGCTCGAGTACACGTTCGGAGCGCCGTGGCTCGGCGCCGGCATCGGTTACGAGTGGGCGAGCATCAGCAACGACGCCGTCGACGCGAAGATGTCGTTCCGTGGCTTCGAGTACCTGAACGTGCAGGGCGGCATGGACTGGAATGTCGGCGACAAGGTCTGGGTCGGCCCCTTCGCGATGATCACCTTCGGACAGTACTCGACGGTCTCGACCGAGAACATCGGGGTTCCCGGTGGCGACATCGAGGACAAGGGCTTCCACGAGTGGGTGCAGATCGGCATCCGCGGCCGGTTCAGCCTCTAGCCGCGGCGTTCGCAGGAAGTGAAGCCCCGACGGCCGCCCTCCCGGGCGGCCGTCTCGTTTGTCCGCTACCGCGCCTTCAGGAGCGAGCCCAGATCGACCGGGAGCTTCGCCCCCGCGAGGTCGGCCTCGCCCTTGAGGCCCACCTGCACCTCCGCCCCGCGCGCCAGCGCCTGCGCCGCGCGCCCGGCTTCCGCAAAGTCGAGGTCGATCGGGATCGCCACCACCGTGGTCCCGTTCGAGGTCACGGCCTTGAGTATGCGGTTCTCGATCCGCGCCACGCGCGCCGGTCCGAGCGAGAGCGCCGCGTCGAGCCGCCCGGCGGGGAGCGGGAAGGCGTTCGGGTTCGAGATCTTGATCCGCACGTCGATCCCGAGCCGGGTGAGCGAGAGGGACCGGATCGAGAGCCCGTCGATCGAGAAGCGGGGCATCCGGGGGAGCGCGAGCGTGTCCGTGTGCGAGACGGGGACCTCGAGGATGCCGACCGGGGTGTCGACGCCCACGGACCCGGCGAGCCGGTAGTGAATCTCGTCGCGCTTCCCCGCGAGCGAGGCGATCCCGGGCACGTCCCGGAAGCGCACGCGGGCGGTGAAGGTGAGCGGGACCTTCTTCTGCGCGGGGAGCTTGAGGCCGCCGGGGGCGTCGCCGGTGAGGACGCGCGTGCCCTCGATCTCGATCCCGTAGGTCACGCGCGCGACCTGGAGTTCGTACGAGTTCCGGTTCTCGGCGTCGAAGTCGAACCCGAGCGTCACGCCCTCGAGGTCGAACGCGCGGACGTTCACGGCCTTGAAGGTGAGCTTCGGGGGATCGATCGCCGCCGCCGCGAGCCGTTCGACCTCGGCACATCCGGTGAGGACCGCCACCGCTCCCAGCATCGCCACGAGTGCACGCATGGGTCCGTTCTACTTGCTCGCGCGAAAACGATCGACCTCCGAGGGTGTGGGACCTCACCCACACGCGGGTGACTCGACCGCGCCGGGTGCGCGGAAAAACCCGCTCCCCTGAGGACATAGCGCCTCAGGACCCCCGACGTGGTCCCGCTTCCGTCCATCCCCCGTGAGCCGCGCGGAACAATTCTTCACAACCTTTCCACGCCGGATCCACCACGTTCCGCCTCGCGTTTTTCGAGGTTTTCCACCGCACATCGACAATGAATCCCGTCGGACGCGGCTGGTACAGTCCGCGTCCCGATGCACGAGGAACACGCCAGGCGGCCGGGGGAGGCCGGCGTCTCACCGCTCCGGACCGCCCGCGACCTCCCCCACAGCCTCGAGGCGGAACAGGCGGTCCTCGGTGCCATCCTGACCGACGAGCCCGCCTTCGACCAGGTCGCGGCGCTGCTCCGCGCGGGCGACTTCTACCTGCTCGCCCACCAGCACGTGTACGGCGCCTGCGAGGAGCTCGCCCGGGAGGCGAAGGCGCTCGACCCGATCCTCGTGCAGCAGCGGCTCGACGCGAAGGGGCTCCTCGGCACGGCCGTGCCGCACGAGCTGCCGCTCGCGCTCGCCCGCGCCATCGGCTCGGCCGCAAACGTCGCGCACTATGCGCGCGTGGTGCAGGAGCAGGCGAGCGCCCGGCGGATGATGCTCACCGCCCAGAAGATCGTCGACCAGGGCTACGAGGCGGGGAACGACGTCCAGCGCTTCCTCGACACCGCGCAGCAGCAGGTGCTCGACACCGCCCAGGGCGGGAGCACCGACACCCTGAAGCGCATCTCCGAGCCGGCGCTCCGTGCGCTCGAGTCGATCGAGGCGGTCCAGAAGCGCGTTCAGGCCGGGCTCTCGCCCATCACCGGCGTCCCCACCGGGATCAACAGCCTCGACCGGAACACCCTCGGCCTCCAGCCCGGCACCCTCGTCGTGCTCGCCGCCCGGCCGTCGGTGGGCAAGACCGCGCTCGCGCTCAACATCGCGGTCCACGCCGCGACCTGCAAGGAGCCGCGCAAGGTCGCCTTCTTCTCCTTGGAGATGCCCTCCGAGCAGCTCGCGCTCCGCATCCTCGCGTCCGAGGCGAAGCTCGACTGGCGGAAGCTCTCCCAGGGCAGGCTCGGCCGGAACGACTGGGACAAGCTCGCGAACCAGGCGGAGCGGGTCGGCGCCGCCTCGCTCTGGCTCGACGACAACTTCGTGCTCACGCCCGTCGAGCTCCGCTCGAAGTGCCGGAAGCTCAAGCGCGAGAACGGCGGCCTCGATCTCGTGGTGGTCGACTACCTCCAGCTCATGCACGCGCCCAGCGAACGGTCGAACCAGTCGCGCGAGCAGGAGATCGCCACCATCAGCCGTTCGCTCAAGTCGCTCGCGAAGGAGCTGCAGTGCCCCATCGTGGCGCTCTCCCAGCTCAATCGGTCCGTCGAGAAGCGCAAGGGCGACCCGCCCATGCTCTCCGACCTCCGCGAGTCGGGCGCGATCGAGCAGGACGCCGACATCGTGCTCTTCCTCCACCGCAACGAGGAGGACTCGAAGGACGTGCAGTCGGGCCAGGCGAACGCGGACACGGTCGCCGTCCAGCTCATCATCGCCAAGCAGCGCCAGGGCCCGACCGGCTCGGTGGACCTCGTCTTCTTCAAGACGACGACGTTCTTCGCGGAGATGGAGCACCGGGCGGGGAGCTAGCCCCCTCACTCCACCCGGTTCCACTCCTGCGTCCGCCCGATGAGCGCGATGCCCAGGTAGCCGCGCACCATGAGCTTCTTCCCGCCGTCGGTGGGCGTGAGGTTGACCCGGTAGACCTTGCCGTTGTTCGGGTCGAGGATCCGGCCGCCGCTCCAGGTGTCGCCGCTCTTCTTGACGCCCCAGAGGATCGTCATCCCGCGGATCGGCTGGTCCTTCTTCTCGCCCTCGCACTTCTTGCAAACGGGGTCGGGCTCCGGGCGGTCCGGGTCGAGGAGCTCCTCGATCCGACCCTTCAGCTTCCCGTCCTCCTCCCAGATCGCGACGATCGACTTGGGCTTCTTGGTCTTGTCGTCGATGGTCTGCCAGCGGCCGACCGGTGTGGACGACGCGTCGTCCTGCGCGCGGGCGGGGACGGCGACGAGGAGCGGGAGCGCGGCGATGGAGAGGACGAGGGTCGATCGCATGGATTCCTCCTGCGGGGAGCGGTGATCTAACCGACCGGACCCACCGTGTACCGGGAGAAGAGGAGGTGCACCGCGTGGGGCATGAGCCGGACCGCGTCCGGTCCGGCGTTCGCGGTCTCGAGGCAGAGCATCCCGCGCGAGCCGGCCGGGCCGAAGTCGCCCGACGGCGCCGCGCCGTCGTACCCCGGGTTCCACACCACCATCGAGTGGCTGTTCCGGCGGGTGACGCGGATCGCCCGACCCAGCCCGGGGTCCTCGAGGACGACGTCGCGCACCGCGCCCAGGTAGATTCGGTCGGTCCGGCCGGCGAGCCGGAGCGGCCGGTCCTGGACCCCCTCGCGCCCGTCCACCTTGTCGAGGTAGCGGCTGCCCTCCACGCCGAGGACGGTGACGCGCTCGTAGTCGCTCACCTGGAAGTACGTGTGGAGCGCTTGACTGACCGTGACGGGCTCCGGGCCGGCGTTCCGCGTGACGAGGTCGATCTCCAGCGCGCGGCCCACGGTGATCATGCAGAGGAGCTCGGTCTCGTGGGGCCAGGCGGCGCTCCGGTCGCCGTCGGGGAGGCGGAAGGTGACCCGGGTGCGGTCGTCGTGGAGCCGGTCGACCGCCACCACCTGCCACGCCGTCGTCCGCGCGAAGCCGTGCTGCGGCAGGCCGGGGTCGGCCGGGTGCGGCCCGAACCAGGGCCAGCAGATCGGGATCCCGCCGCGGATCGCGACGCCCGGCTCGAAGCGCGCCGCCGGCGAAAGCCAGATGACCGGCTCCTCGTCCCGCGGTTGCCACGCGAGGAGCTGGGCTCCCTGCAGCGCGACCCGCGCGGTCGCGTGGCGGTTCTCGATCTCGACGTGGTCGAGACCCCCCGGGCCCTCGCGGAAGCCCACGCCGTGGCCGCCGAACCGGGAGCTCAACGCTCGAAGGTTCCCACCGCTCATCCGCATCCACCCACCTCGACCCGGGCGCAGGTGCGCCAGGTTGCCGCAGGCGTGTGTTCTAACTGGAATGCTGCCGGCGCGTCGATGCTCGGACCGGGTCGTGGGGGCCCCTACAGGGGCTAAGCCTCGTCGAGA
>JAEZXM010000312.1 GCA_023419875.1 Pseudomonadota bacterium
GTGTTGGGAAGCGCGAGCAGGACGCGATCGCCGCGCCCGATCCCCGCGGCGCCGAGCTGCGCCGCGAGCGCGCGGACGCGCGCCGCCAGCTCGCCGTACGAGACCCGGTGGATCGGCGTGGCGACGGCCGGCGCGTCGGGCCGCCGCTCCGCGTGCGAGAACAGCCACTCGTGCAGGAAGGGGGTGTCGGCGATCAAGCGCGGCTCCTGGCGCCGGAGGGGAGCACGAACCGCACGCGCTCCGCAACCAGGCTCCGGGAACCCAAGCGAAGCCTCCGGCGCCACCGACTCGCCGTGAACCGCGAGGACGCCGCGCGTGACCGGCGGCGGACCGCTGCGTTGCCGCAGCCCCAAATGGTCGTCTACCCGCTGCACTGACCCCTGATCACGGGGTCGCCTCTCACCGAGGGCACGGGTACAACTCACGAGCCCACTTTCCCGGGGGAGTCGATGTTCTCGAGAGACGTGCTGCGCCTCGACGCCGCCGCGGCGTCGAAGACCATCGCCGAGGCGGTCCGCGCGCAGGTGCTGGGCACGTTGCGCAAGCGGGGAGCGGTGGTGGGCATGTCGGGCGGGATCGACAGCTCGGTCACGGCCGCGCTCTGCGTGAAGGCGCTCGGGCCCGACCGCGTCTTCGGCATCCTCATGCCGGAGCGCGACTCGTCGGACGACGCCCTCCGCCTGGGCAAGCTCCTCGCCGAGCACCTCCGGATCCGGTTCGTGGTCGAGGACATCGCCCCCGCGCTCGAGGGGCTCGGGTGTTACCGCCGGCAGCTCGAGGCGATCCGGATGGTCGTCCCCGAGTACGGCGAGGGATGGCGCTGCAAGCTCACCATCCCTCCCATCCTCGAGGGCAGCCGGCTCAACATCACCAGCATCACCGTCCAGGATCCCGGCGGGAACCGGCGCACCGTCCGCATGACCCCCGCCGCCTATCTGCAGATGGTGGCGGCGACCAACTTCAAGCAGCGGACGCGGAAGATGATGGAGTACTACCACGCCGATCGGCTCAACTACGCGGTGTCGGGGACGCCCAACCTGCTCGAGTACGACCAGGGCTTCTTCGTGAAGCAGGGCGACGGCGCGGCCGACTTCAAGCCGATCGCGCACCTCTACAAGTCTCAGGTCTACGATCTCGCCGAGCACCTCGGTGTCCCCGAGGAGATCCGGCGCCGGCCGCCGACCACCGACACCTTCTCGCTGTCGCAGGGCCAGGACGAGTTCTACTTCGCCCTCCCGCACCGCGAGATGGACCTCTGCCTCTGGGCCTACGAGCACGCGACCCCCGCGGTCGAGGTGGCCGTGGTCCTGGGGCTCACGGCCGAACAGGTCGAGCGCGTCTACCGGGACATCGAGGCGAAGCGCCGGATCGCCGTCTACCTGCACCACGCGCCGCTCCTGGTCTCCACCGCGGGCGGGCCGGGGTAGCAGCGCATGTGCGGGATCACCGGGGCGATCGCGCTGCGCGACGACGTCCCGCCCCTGCCGGCGGAGGACCTCGCCGCGATGGTGGGGGCGCTCCGCCACCGCGGTCCCGACGAGTTCGGGTACTACCGCGACCGCCGCGCCGCGCTCGGCCACGCGCGCCTCTCGATCATCGACCTCGCCACCGGCCAGCAGCCGCTCTCCAACGAGGACGGGACGATCTGGATCGCCTTCAACGGCGAGATCTTCAACTACGTCGAGCTGCGCGAGGAGCTCGCCGCCCTCGGCCACCGCTTCCGCACGCGGAGCGACACCGAGGTGATCGTCCACGCCTGGGAGGCGTGGGGCCCCGAGGCGTTCGCCCGGTTCAACGGACAGTGGGCGGTGGCGCTCTGGGACGCGCGGAGGGAGGAGCTCGTCCTCTCGCGGGATCGGCTCGGCGTGCGGCCGCTCTACCTCTGCGAGCACGGCGGCCGGCTCTGGTTCGCGAGCGAGGTGAAGTCGATCTTCGCCGGCGACCCGTCCATCCCCCGGGCCTTCGACCCCGTCGGCCTCGCCGAGACCTTCACCTTCTGGACGGTGGTCCCGCCGCAGGGCGTGTTCCTGGGCGTCACCGAGCTCGAGCCCGGCCACGTCCGGATCGTCTCGCGCGCCGGGGCGGTGGACCGCGCCTACTGGAACCCGCGCTACCCGGCCGGCGAGACCGAGGCCTTCCCCGGCTCGATCGACGAGGCCGCGGACCGGGTGCGGGCCGCGCTCGAGGAGGCGGTCCGGCTGCGGATGCTCCGGGCCGACGTCCCGGTGGGCAGCTACCTCTCCGGCGGGCTCGACAGCTCCTTCGTGGCCGCGCTGGGACGGCGGGTGAAGGGGGAGAAGTTCCAGACCTATTCGCTCCGGTTCGAGGACGCGGAGTACGACGAGACGCTCTACCAGCGGATGGTGGCCGAGCGGATCGAGAGTCATCACCACGAGGTGCTCGTCTCCCGCCGGGACATCGCCGAGGCGTTCCCGGAGGTGGTGCGGTTCGCGGAGCGGCCGCTCCTGCGCACCGCGCCCGCGCCGCTGTTCCTGCTCTCGCGGCTCGTCCGCGACTCCGGCATCAAGGTCGTGCTCACCGGCGAGGGGGCGGACGAGATGTTCGCCGGGTACGATCTCTTCCGCGAGGGCAAGGTGCGGCGCTTCTGGGGCCGCGCCCCGGCCTCCGCCGCGCGCCCGCGCCTCCTCGAGCGGCTCTACCCGTACCTCGCCCGCTCGCCGGTGGCCCAGCAGGCCATCGCCCGCGAGTTCTTCGGCCGCGACCGGGAGCGCTGGGCCGAGCCGGGCTTCGCCCACGGCACCCGCTGGCGCGCGGCCGCGGCGCTGCAGCGCCTGTTCCTGCCCGAGGTCCGCGAGGCCGCGCGCGGCGTGGACGTCGCCGCGCGGCTCCTCGCCTCGCTCCCGGCCGATTTCCGGCGGTGGTCGTTCCTCGCCCAGGACCAGTACCTCGAGGTCCGGACCCTGCTCTCGGGCTACCTGCTCTCCTCCCAGGGCGACCGCATGCTCATGGGCCACTCGGTGGAGGGGCGCTTCCCGTTCCTCGACGCGGACGTGATCGAGCTCGCGAACGCCCTGCCTGCGGCGTACAAGCTCCGGATCCTCGACGAGAAGCACGTCCTGAAGCGCGCCGCCCGGGAGCTCGTGCCCGACGCCATCCTCCGCCGCCCCAAGCAGCCCTACCGCGCCCCCGACGCGCTCTCGTTCGTGAGCCCGGGCGCGCCCGGCTGGATCCGCGAGCTGGTCGAGCCGGACGCCGTGGCCGCCGCCGGCGTCTTCGACCCGCGCGCGGTCGAGCGGCTCTGGAAGAAGTGTGTGAGCACCGGAGGCGGCGAGCAGTTCTCGAACGCCGACAACATGGCCCTCGTCGGCGTGCTCTCGACGGGGCTCCTCCACGCCGGCCTGGTGCGCGCAGCACCGGACCGGGCCCCGCCGCCGCCCGGCTTCCGCACCGTGGTCGATCGTCTCGCCCCGCCCGCCGCGGGGACCGTTGCCTTGAATCCCCCTCAACTGGGAGTGTAGCCGTGGAAACCAGACAGCGCGTCCGTACGTTCATCCTCGAGAACTTCTACATCTCCAACCCCGCCGAGATCACCGACGAGACCCTGCTCGTCACGAACGGCTACGTCGACTCCACCGGCATGCTCGAGGTGATCGCCTTCCTCGAGACCACGTTCGGCATCCAGATCTCGGACCAGGAGACGACGCCCGAGAACCTGGAATCGGTGGAGCGGATCGCCGCCTTCGTGGCGCGGAAGCAGGGCAAGTCGGCGGCGTAGGTGGATCCCCGCCCGGGGGCGTGGTCTCCTTGGGCGCAATGACCCCTCGCGTTCTGACCGCCGTCCTCGCACGCGCCGCCGCCTGCGCCCTCGCACTGCTCCTCGCGAGCCAGACGCGCGCCGACGACCTCCCCTCCCCCGACGCGATGGCCCTCGGCGCCCACATGGTGCCCGCGGCGCTGGTCCAGGGCTATCGTGCCGGGATCGAGGAGGACGTGCTCGATCGCGTGATCGCCGCGCGCCTGCCGGAGGCCGAGCGGGCCCCGGCCCGCGCCCGGGCCCGCGCTGCGCTCGCGCCCCTCCTCGACGAGGCGTTCCCTCCGGAGCTCCTCGCCGG
>JAEZXM010000317.1 GCA_023419875.1 Pseudomonadota bacterium
CGCGCGGCGGCCTGGGTCTCGGGCTCGCGCTCGTCCGGGGACTCGTCGAGCTCCACGGCGGGTCCGTGCTCGCGCGGAGCGAGGGGCCCGGGCGCGGCGCCGAGTTCCAGGTCCGCCTTCCCCTCGCCGAGACCGAGGCGGTCCTCCGCCCCGACCGGACACCCGAGCGGCCTCCCATGCCCCGGCGGCGGGTGCTCATCGTCGAGGACAACCCCGACGCGGCGGACACGCTCCGCGACGTGCTCCTCGTCTGGCATCACGAAGTGGAGGTCGCGCGGGACGGGGAGGAGGGCGTGGAGAAGGCCCGATCGTTCCACCCGGACCTGGTGCTCTGCGACCTCGGGCTGCCGAAGCTCGACGGCTTCGAGGTGGCGCGGGCGATCCGGGCCACCCCGGAGCTCGCCGGCGTCTACCTCGTGGCCGTGACCGGCTACGCCTCCCCTGCCGATCAGCGCCGCGCCGCCGACTCCGGCTTCCACCGGCATCTCGCAAAGCCCGTCTCCCTCGACGTGATCGAGGAGGTGCTGGTGACGGCCCCGCGCGTGATGCCGGCGGGCTGAAGATCGGATCCGCCTGGCCTCCTCGCTTCACCCCGCCGCCGCGGCCGGCCTCCGCGCGTACAGCTCCTTCACCACCCGCTCGATGGCGATCTCCTCGATGACCATGTCGCGGATCCGCCGGCCCCGGCTCACGGCGGCGATGAACCGGTCCAGCTCCAATGTCTCCAGGTCGAGCTCGTACTCGACGTCCCCGGGGCCGTGCCGCTCCAGGACCAGAAGACCCGGGAGCGCGAGCCCGTCGAGGCTCTCGTCGGTCGAGACGCGCACGCGCTTCTTCGCGCCCACCGACCGGCGGAGCGCCGCGAGCCCGTCGTCGAACACCAGCTCGCCGCCGTTGATCACCACCACGCGCTCCGCGAGGCGCTCCACGTCCTCGAGATCGTGGGTGGTGAGGAGGAAGGTGACGCCCTCGCGGTTCATCTCGCGGATGAACAGGTGGATCGCCTCCTTGGCGACGACGTCGAGGCCGATGGTGGGCTCGTCGAGGAAGACGATCCGCGGCCGGTGGAGCATCGCCATGATGAACTCGCACTTCATCCGCTCGCCCAGGGAGAGGTTCCGGGTGGGCTGGCGGGCGATCCGCTCCGTCCCGAGCAGCTCGGTGAGCCGCCCGAGGGTGCGCCGGAACTCGCCCTCCGGGATGCCGTAGATCGCCTGGTTCATGAGGAAGGCGTCGAGGGGCGGGATGTCCCAGACGAGCTGCGACTTCTGGCCGAAGACCGCACCGATGCCGGCCACGTACCGCTTGCGCTCGCGCCAGGGAACGAACCCCAGCACCCGCGCCTCGCCCGCCGTCGGGTGCAGCACGCCGGTGAGGATCTTGAGCGTCGTCGACTTCCCCGCGCCGTTCGGTCCGAGGAACCCGACCCGCTCGCCCTCGCGGATGTCGAGGTCGATGCCGCGCAGCGCGTCGACGAGCACCGGCCTCCGGTGGAACATGCTCGCCACCACCTCGCGGAACGATCCCCCGCGCTCGTAGGTGGTGTAGGTCTTCCGGAGCCCGCGGACCTCGACGATCATCATCCACCTCCGCCTGCGTACCGCCTCACCATCGCGCGCCAGAAGAGGAGCGCCAGGCCCAGAAAGCCCACCGCGCAAGGCGCCGCGACCGCGGTGAGCGGCTCGGCGCGCGCGAGCAGCGCCTGCGCCGGAAGGAAGGCGATCATCGCCACCGGCACGCCCGTGGAGAGGAGGATCCGGAAGGCGCGTCCGTAGATCGACCCCGGGTACTGCGCGAACAGCATCACCGCCTCGCTCACCTCCAGCACCCGGCCGTTCCCCACCCACACGAAGAGGCTCCCGGCCATGAGCAGCGCGACGGCGAAGAGCACCGCCACGGCGAGGGCCAGAAGGCCCAGGAAGAGCAGGACCGCGAGGGGCCCGGGCGGCGGAAGCTGCGCGAGCGCCCAGCCGAAGAGGACGCTCCCGCCGAGGAGCTGCCCGAACCCCTGGACGTCCACGCTCTGCGCCAGCGTGACCAGCAAGGGCGAGCGGGGCTTGAGGAGCGTGAGCTCGAACGTCCCCTCCCGCACCTGCTCGAAGATGGTCCAGACCATCCCGAAGAAGCAGGGGTAGGCGATCCCGCGGGCGAGCAGGAACGTCCCCTGCACGAGCAGCGCCTCGTCCCTCGACCATCCCGGAAAGCGGGCTCCGGCGCCGTAGACGAGGACGGTCACGAGCGGCGCGACCGCCTCCAGGAGCAACGTCACCACGAGCGAGAGGACGAAGTCCCCGCGGTACGCCGCGCGCGTGGCGAACGAGATGCGCAGGGCGCGGCCGACGAGCCGCGCCATCCCGGGGGGCCGCGGGGCCCTCACGCGCCCACCCCCGTGTAGCGCCGGATCCCTGCGCGGTAGAGGAGACCCGAGACGACCCACATGACCACGACCGCGACCGCCTGGCAGCCGACCACCGCCGGCAAGGAGAGCGTCACCCCCGCGAGCTCGTAGTGGCCCAGGATGACGCGCACCGGCGCGTAGCTGATGAACTGGAACGGGAGGAAGAGCATCACCTTCTGCACGAGCAGCGGGAACAGGGTGAGCGGGAGGAAGGTGCCCGCGAGGAGGTCCCGGGCGAAGCGCACCAGCGCGCGGATGCCGTCGGTCCGCGTCAGCCAGAACGAGAGGAGGCCGACCGAGTAGTTGACGAGGAACATCATGTGGAAGGCGAGCGCCAGCGAGAGCACCGCCCAGAGCGGCCGAACCGGCCAGATACGAACGCGGAAGACGAAGCAGAAGATGAGCCAGACCGGGACGAACTCGAAGACGAACCCGAGCGCGCGGTGGCCGAGCTTCTGGGCGAGCGCGAAGGTGCGGTGATCCATCGGGCGGAGCGCGAAGGTGAGGAACCGGCCGGTCCGGACCAGCATCTGGAGGTTCCAGTCGGCGATGTCCATGGTCAGGTAGTAGGTGACCGCGACCGTGCCGTAGTACCGGAGCATCTCCTCGAGCCGGAACCCTCCCAGCTCCTCCCGGCCGGCGAAGAGCGCGCGCCACAGGAAGCCCTGGGCGAGGAAGTACGCCGGCCCGATGAACAGCGACAGGAGCATGTGCGACCGGTAGGCCGCCCACTCCTTGTACGTCACCGCGGCGACCGAGCGGATCAGCGCCAGGCGCCCCCCGATCGCCCGCGCTGCAGCGCCGGCGCCCGTTCCCGAGTGCGCGCCCGTCACAGCACTCCGGAGAAGGCGATCGTCCTCGGCAGGACCTGGAGCTCCGGGCTCCACTCGCCCGGATCGCACATGAAGTGCGCGTAGACGAACTCCTCCACCGGGTCCACGAACAGGGCGCACCAGCCGTACCCCTCGTGGTTGTACGTCGCCGGGCCGACGGTCGAGCCGTCGCAGAAGAACCCCCAACCCAGGCCGTGGCGATAATCGCGGAGCCGCTTCCCCCAGTGAAACGCGGGCACACCGGAGAGCTGGTTCCGCGTCATCTCCTCCACCGTCTTCCGGCCCAGGATGCGCCGCCCGTCGAGCTCGCCGCCCTGGAGGAAGCACTGCCCGAACCGCACCAGGTCGGGCAGGGTCGAGTACAGGCCACCGCTGCCGTCCGGGTGGTCGGCAACCCAATCCCCCCGTTGCCAGTCCTCGGACCACGCGACCTCGCTCCGGAGCGTTTCGGGGACGACGAACATCGATCGCTTCATGCCGAGCGGCGCGAGGATCTCCCGGACGACGAAGTCGTAGTACGGCGTGCCGGTGACCCGGGTCACGATCTCCGCGAGCAGCATGTACCCCATGCTGCAGTACCCCCACGCCTCGCCCGGCCGGCACACGACGGGCCCGGACGCGGCCGCCTTCTGGATCCAGTCCTTCTCCATCCTCCACCAGTCGAAGCGCGGCAGCGGGAACGGCTCGCACAGGTAGCCGCCGTCGGGCGGCAGCCCGGAGGTGTGCGTGAGGAGGTGCCAGATCGTGATCTCGCCGTGCACCGGGTTGTCGAGCTCGGGGAGCACGGTCTTGACGGGCTGGCCCAGCCAGAGCTGCCCGCGCTCCACGAGCTTCAGGATCGCCGTCGCCGTGAAGGGCTTCGTGAGCGAGGCGAGGCGCTTGATGGAATCGGGCAGGAGCGGGGGCGAATCCGCCGCAGGAGTGAGGCGCCCGAGCGCGCGGTGGGCGAACACCTTCCCCCGGCGGGCCATGAGGAACGACGCGCCCTGGAGCTTCCCGGCGTCGATCCGGCGCGACAGGTACTCCTCGAGCAGCGTGAGCTTCGACGGATCGTACCGGGCTTCCCCGGGAGAGAGGGTGATCGGTCCTTCGATGGAGCGCGCCATGGGTCACCTCGGCCTGGTTCGCCACGACTCTACGCTCCGTCTCGCCACCTGAGCACGCGTCCAGGTGTCGCGGGATCGTGGCGGCTTCACCCGGACCTTGACTCCGCGCAGCCGGCGGGTACGAGTCAGGCATGCGCGATTGCCTGGCGGTGATCATGGGCGGCGGCCGCGGTACCCGACTCTTCCCCCTGACCCGCGAGCGGTCCAAGCCCGCGGTCCCCATCGCCGGGAAGTACCGACTCGTCGACATCCCCCTCTCGAACTGCATCAACTCAGGGTTGAAGCGGATCTTCGTTCTCACCCAGTACAACTCGGAGAGCCTCAACAACCACGTGGGCCAGACGTACAAGTTCGACGCGTTCACCGAGGGGTTCGTCACCATCCTCGCCGCGGAGCAGACCGACGAGGGCGGCGAGTGGTTCCAGGGCACCGCCGACGCCGTGCGCCAGTCGATGCGGCACCTCAAGTCGCACCGGAGCGCGGAGGTGCTGATCCTCGCCGGCGACCAGCTCTACCAGATGGACTACGGCGTGCTCGCCGACACGCACCGGAACAACCGCGCCCAGGTCACGGTCGGCGTCATCCCGGTCGCGCGAGAGCAGACCTCCGGGTTCGGGATTCTCAAGGTGGACGCCCGCGGCCGCATCGTCCACTTCGAGGAGAAGCCCGGGCCCGACCGGCTGGACGATCTCGAGTCCGACATCCCCGGCTACGGGCGCGGCTTCCTCGCGTCGATGGGCATCTACCTGTTCGAGCGGAACTACCTCGAGAAGGTGGTCTCGGACCCGGCGCTGGTGGACTTCGGCCGGCACGTCGTCCCCCGGGCGATCGGGACGACGCAGGTGCAGGCGCACGTGTTCCGCGGGTACTGGGAGGACGTCGGAACCATCGCCTCGTACTACCAGGCCGGGCTCGCGCTCACCGCGTCGATCCCGCCGTTCGACTTCCACGACGCCAAGCGCCCGGTCTTCACGCACGCTCGGTTCCTGCCCGCCACCCGGATCGAGGGCTGCACGCTGCACGCCGCGCTCGTCTCCGAAGGCTGCATCCTCATGGGCGCCGAGATCCATCGATCGATCGTCGGCATCCGCAGCCGCATCGGTCAGGGCACCAGCGTCAAGGACTCGCTCCTCCTCGGCGCGGACGCCTACGAGTCGCTGGAGGAGATCGACCGCGCCCAGTCTCGGGGCGAGCCGGCGATCGGCATCGGACGCGACTGCGTCATCCAGGGCGCAATCGTGGACAAGAACGCGCGCATCGGGAATGGCGTCCGGATCCTGAACGAGGCCCGCGTCCAGGAGGCCGACGGCGTCGGGTACTACATCCGCGAGGGGGTCGTGATCGTGCCGAAGGGCGCGGCCATCCCCGACGGAACGGTGATCTGATCCTACGGGGACGGCGGCGCCGTCCCCCGCCCGGGCACGCGACCGTTCGCCCGGAAGCCGGTTGTTGCGGGCCGGGGCGTCTTCGCTCTAAGTACGGCCCATGGCCACCCCCAAGAAGAAGACCGAGGTGACGACGAGCCGGACCGCTTCCCGCCCGCAGGCCGAGCGCCGCGTGGAGGCGTCGCCGGCCGCGGCGAACCGCGGGAACCGCGAGCCCACCCGCGAGGCCGTCTCCCGCAGGGCGTTCGAGATCTGGGAACGGAACGGACGGACGACGGGCCGGGACCTCGAGGACTGGTTCCAGGCCGAGGCCGAGCTGCGGGGGAGCTGAGGCCCCGAGAGGCGCGTCGCCCCGCCCCGGCGATATCCCCTGATCTTCCGTGCCTTCGGCCCTGCCGGCCGAGTACGTGGCATCCCCACATGGGGAATTCACGTATTAACGCCCAGTTACGGGACGAAGGCCGGCGAGCAAGCGGATCTTCCGGTCCAGGATCTACTCTCGGTCTACACGCGGCGGTATCCTGCCGAGGTTGCGGGGGCCACTCCCCTCGTCCGGTGCCGCGCCCGATGACCCTTCCCGCGTCCCTCGCGCTGCTCTCTGCCGGGATCTCCTGCTTCGTGGCGGCGATGGGCGCGCAGTTCGCCCGCGCGCCGGGGTGGCGCGACCAGCGTTATCTGCTGTTCGCGGTGCTCGCGATCGCGGGCTACACGACGGTCAATCTCCCCACCAATCTCGCGGTGCCGGACGAGGTGGTGGTGATCTGCACGCGTCTCCAGATCGCCGCGGCGGCGTTCCACGCGTGGGCCTGGCTCCGCCACACCAGCCTGGTGAGCGGGCGGGCATCGCCGCGGACCGATCGAACGCTCGGCTTCGCGCTCGCGTTCCTCGCGGCGGTCGGGATCACCACCCCGCTCTTCGTGCGGAGCACCATCTACGAGCACGCCAGCGTCCCGCTCGACGCCACCTACCGGAGCCCGCTGTTCACCCTGGCCGGCTCCCTCGCCCTGGCCGCCATCCTCGGGGTCCTCGCCATCCCGATGACGCGCCTGCTCCACGCATGGCGGCGCCGGGTCCGCGGCTCCGCGGGCCAGTTCTTCGCCCTCGCGGCGGTGCTCTCGCTCGGTGTCCACGACGCGCTGGTCGTCACGCGGGTCTACGACGGGCCGTACCTCATCGAGTTCGGCTTCCTCCTGCCGCTCGTGGCGGTGGCCTACTCCTTCACCTCGCGGTTCGTGGAGGACGCGCGCGCCCTGGCCGCCCTGCGCTCGGAGCTCGAGCGCCAGGTCCTCGACCGCACGAACGAGCTGGGAAAGGCGCAGGCGGCGCTCCACCGCGCGGAGAAGCTGGCGGCTCTGGGCCAGTTCGCGGCCGGCGTCGCCCACGAGGTGAACAACCCCTCGGCCGTGGTGA
The DNA here is from genome assembly GCA_023419875.1 of Pseudomonadota bacterium. Taxonomy (GTDB): domain Bacteria; phylum Myxococcota; class Myxococcia; order Myxococcales; family Anaeromyxobacteraceae; genus Anaeromyxobacter. The sequence continues at coordinate 7,134 of JAEZXM010000317.1, forward strand.
GCGCGAGCCTCCAGTATCTCTCGGAGGCCGAGGCGGCGGCCCTCTCCTCGTCGGGCCGCGAAGCGATCGAGGAGGCCCTCCGCTCCGTCCGGCGCATCTCCGTCATCGTGCGCCAGCTCCTCGATGCCGGGCGCCTCGCCGGGTCCAGCGAGCCGACGCAGGGGGTGGAGCTCGCGGCCCTGGGCGAGAGCGCCCTCCAGGTGGCGTGGGCCCGGCTCGGCAAGCGCGTGACGCTCGTGAACGAGTTCCCGGCGGGCGTGTGCGTCGCCGGCCAGGAATCGGTGCTCGTGCAGGTCGTCGTGAACCTCGTGGTGAACGCGATCCAGGCGATCCCCGAGCAGCGCGCGGACGGCCGCGTGGTGCTGCGCTCCGAGAGCGACGGTGATCGGGTGCGCGTCGTGGTCGAGGACAACGGGGTGGGAATGCCGCCGGATGTCCTGCACCGGGTCTTCGAGCCGTTCTTCACCACCAAGCCGTTCGGCAGCGGCACCGGCCTGGGACTCGCGGTCTCGCGGGCGCTCATCACCGGGCTCGGCGGCGACCTCCGCCTGGAGAGCCGGCCCGGCGAGGGCACGCGAGCTGTGGTGGAGCTGCCGCGCGCCGAGGCCCCCACGCGCACCCCCGCGCCCGGCGCGGGACTCCCGGTGGTCGGCGGCAAGCGGCGGCTCATGCTCGTGGATGACGAGCCCGCGGTCCTCACCTCGGTGCGGCGGCTCCTCGAGCAGTACTTCCGCGTGGAGATCGCCTCCGGAGTGGACGACTGCCTGCTCCGGCTGGAGTCGGGCGACTCCTTCGACGTCGTGCTCTGCGACGTGATGATGCCCGCGGGCGGCGGCGAGCGGCTCTACCAGACGCTCCTGGGCCACCGGCCCTCGCTGGCGCGGCGGGTGGTGTTCCTCACCGGAGGCGCCATCACCGAGGGTGCGCGGCGGTTCCTCCGCGATCAGCCGCAGCCGGTGCTCGCGAAGCCGCTCGACCTCCGCGAGCTGGCCCAGGCCGCCGAGGCGGTGGCCAAGGCCGAGCCCCCCGCACGGCTTCACTGAAACGCGGCCCGTGGCGGCGAAGCGGATGCCGGGCTAGGAACCGGAAGTGCCCTTCCCGATCCCGCCCCCCGTCGAGCCGATGCTGGCGAAGTCGAGCCCGGAGCTCCCGCACGGCGACGGCTGGCTCTTCGAGCCGAAGTGGGACGGCTTCCGCACGGTGGTCTTCCGGGACGGGCCGGAGCTGTATCTGCAGTCGCGCGAGCTGCGACCCCTGGATCGCTACTTCCCCGAGCTCGCCGCGCCGCTGCGCGAGGGCCTCCCGGAGCGGTGCGTGCTCGACGGGGAGATCGTCATCGCCGGACCGCAGGGCCTCGACTTCGAGGCGCTCCTGCTGCGCATCCACCCCGCCGCCTCGCGCGTGAAGCTCCTCGCCGCGGAGCAGCCCGCGAGCGTGGTCTTCTTCGACCTGCTCGCGCTCGGCGACCGCGATCTCCGATCGGCGCCGTTCGCCGAGCGGCGCGCCCTCCTCGAGGCGGCGCTCGCCGGCGCGCGCGCACCGCTCCACCTCACGCCCGCCACCCGCGACGGCACGCTGGCCGCGGACTGGTTCCGCCGGTTCGAGGGGGCGGGGCTCGACGGCGTGGTGGCGAAGCGGCTCGACCTCCGCTACCAGCCCGGCGTCCGGGCGATGGTGAAGGTGAAGCACTCCCGGACCGCGGACTGCGCCGTGGCGGGCTTCCGGTGGCACAAGAACGGCAAGGGCACGATGATCGGCTCCCTGCTGCTCGGCCTGCACGACGCCGAGGGCACGCTCCACCACGTCGGGATCTGCAGCGCGTTCACCACCGCCCGGAGGAAGGAGCTGGTGGAGGAGCTCGCCCCGCTGCGCGAGGGAGCGACGGAGGGCCACCCCTGGCGCGACTGGGCCGAGTGGTCGGAGGCCGGCGAGGATCCGGGCCGCCGCCTCCCCGGTGCGTCGAGCCGCTGGAACCGCGGAAAGGATCTCTCCTGGGAGCCGCTCCGCGTCGAGCGCGTGGTCGAGGTGGCCTACGACCACCTCCAGGGCGACCGCTTCCGACACGCCACCCAGTTCGTGCGCTGGCGCCCCGACCGATCGCCGAAGGAGTGCCGGTACGACCAGCTCGAGGTGACGGCGCCGTACGAGCTCCGGGAGATCTTCGCGAGCCCGTGAACTCCGTTCGCCCTGAGCGTAGGGCCGCGCAGCGGCCCGGAGTCGAAGGGCGAGCCCGCTACCGTTCGCTCCTCCGCTTCGACGGCTGCACCCGCGGCGGCTCGTCCTCGGCCTTCGTGTAGTGCGGCGGCCAGGGCGCGTCGGCCATGCCGTCGCGCTTCTGCTTCGCGGCGAGCTCGAGCAGCGACGCGAGCGAGCCGGCTGCGGCGTCGATGCCGGCGCCGGGATCCCCGCGAGCGGCGAAACGCGCGGGTACGGTGCGGAGCGTGAAGTCGGCCGGCTCGCAGGCGGGGAGCTCGTCCCAGCCGACGGGCGTCGAGACGCGCGCGTCGCGCCGTGGACGGACGGAGTAGGCGGAGGCGATCGTCCGGTCCTTGGCGTTCTGGTTGTAGTCCAGGAAGACGCCGTGCCGCTCCTCCTTCCACCACTTGCTCGTGGCGAGGGAGGGCGCCCGCCGCTCGACCTCGCGCGCGAGCGCGAGCGCCGCCTGGCGCACCTCGCCGAATCCCCAGCGCGGCTCGATCCGGCAGTAGACGTGGATCCCGCGCGACCCGCTCGTCTTCGGCCAGCCCTGGAGTCCGTGCTCGGAGAGCACCTCCCGCGCGAGCAGCGCCACCTTGCGAACGTCGTCCCAGGGCACCCCCTCCACCGGGTCGAGATCGACGCGCAGCTCGTCCGGATGATCGAGGTCCTCCGCCCGCACCGGGTGCGGATGGAGGTCCACGCACCCGAGGTTCACCACCCAGGCGAGCTGGGCGGCGTCGCGCACCACGACCTCGTGCGCGGACCGGCCCGACGGAAACCGCAGCTCGACCACCTCGATCCAGGGTGGGCGCGAGGCGGGGGCGCGCTTCTGGTAGAAGGGCTCGCCGGCGATCCCGTCCACGTAGCGCTTCATCTGCATGGGCCGGCCGCGGACGCCGCGGAGGACGCCGTCCGCCACCGCGAGGTAGTAGCGGACGAGCTCCAGCTTCGTGATCCCGGCCTCGGGGAAGTAGAGCTTGTCCGGGTTGGAGATCGCGACCTCCCGGCCGGCCACCTCCAGGAGCTCCTTCCGCGAGGCCACGGACTAGGCCCGCTTCCACTTGATGTTGCAGCCCACGCTCGCGCGCTGCTTGGGCGAGGGCGCCTCGCCGCGGGCGACCGCGTCGACCGCCGCGCGGAGCGAAGCGCCGGTGACCGGCGTCGGCAGCGAGGGCCGGCTGTCGTCGAACTGGCCGCGGTAGGCGAGCTTCCCCGCCGCGTCGAAGAGGAAGAGGTCGGGCGTGCAAGCGGCCTTGAAGGCCCGGGCGACCTCCTGCGTCGCGTCGAAGACGAACGGAAACCGCCAGCCCTCCTCGCCGGCGAGGGCCTTCATCGCGGCCGGCCCGTCCTGCGGGTAGGCGACCTCGTCGTTGGAGTTCACCGCCACCACGCCGAACCCGCGATCCAGCGCCTCGTGGGACAGGCGCACCAGCTCGTTCTTGATGTGCTTCACGTACGGGCAATGGTTGCAGATGAAGGCGACGAGGAGCCCCTTCTTCCCACGCGCGAGCTCGGCGGCGTCGATGGTCTTCCCGGTCACCGCGTCGGGGAGCCGAAACGAGGGGAGCGGCGTTCCCAGCGGCAACATCGTGGACGGGGTCTCGGCCATGCGCGGATCTCCTCGGGTCGTGGGTGTCGCCCCCGATCCTAAGGCCCCACGGCCCGACCCGGCACGCGAAAGGAGCGGCCGCGATCTTCACCCTCCGCCGGGGTGATCTCCCGCTTCGGGGAGCGGGGCGGTCCGCGCCCGAACGGACGCCAGGTACGAGCCGGAGAGGACCAGCACGAACCCCGCGGCCGTTCCCGCGGTGAACCGCTCGCCGAGCACGAGCACCCCTGCGGCGACGGCCACCGCCGGGTTGAGGTAGGTGACGAGCGTCGCGCGGATGGGCCCGACCTCGGCGATGAGCTCGAAGAAGACGACGAACGCGGCCGCGGTGCAGACCACCCCGAGCACGATGACCGCGCCCAGCGCGCGCCCCGAGGGCCACGCCGTCGGCGCGGCGAGGAGGGCCGCGGGGGCATAGAGGATCGCGGCCGCGCCGAGCGAGACGGTCACGACCTCCAGGCTGGGCAGGTCCGCGAGGTGGCGCGAGACGACGATCGGACCGACGGCGTAGCCGAGCACGACGAGCCCCATCGCTGCCAGCGCACCCGCGTCCGCCGGCCCGAGATCGAGGCCCAAAAGCAGCGCCACCCCCGCGAGCCCCACGCAGAGCCCGGCGAGGCCCCGCGCGCCGAGGGGTCCTTCGATGCGCCCGCTGAGGCGGGAGACGAGCGCGCCCGCCAGCGGCACGCACGCGACGAGCAGCCCCGCCGCCAGGCTGGGGAGCCGCTGCTCGGCGTACGAGAGCGCCAGCCATGGGAGCGCGACCTCCACTGCCGTGAAGACGAGGATCGGCCTCCAGCGCGGGAGGAGCCGCCCGAGGCGGCCGCGGCGCAGCACGAAGGGCAGGAGCAGGCCGGCCCCGAGGGCGGTGCGGCCGAAGACGAGCAGCGCCGGCGGGATCTCGGCGACCGCCACGCGGATGAGCATGTACGGAACGCCCCAGATCAGGGCGAGGGCGGCGAAGAGGAGCCATCCGCGGCGCGACACGAGCGTTCCTCCGGGAGCGACGCATGCTATCCGCAGAGCCGGCGCGATGCACCTTGCGCCGGCTCGCTTCCTGGAGTATCGGGCGTCCGCGGGACGACGAACCCGCCGCGAGGGAGCCCATGGGACGCATCTTCGAGACACGCAAGGCAACGATGTTCGCCCGCTGGGACAAGATGGCGAAGGCCTTCACGCGCGTGAGCAAGGAGATCGCCATCGCCGTCAAGGCCGGGGGGACGAGCCCCGACACCAACCCCGCGCTCCGCCGAGCGATCCAGAACGCGCGCGCGTTCAACATGCCCAAGGACAAGGTCGAGGCGGCCATCAAGCGCGCCAGCGGCCAGGACCAGCAGGCGTTCGAGACCGTGCTCTACGAGGGGTACGGGCCGCACGGGGTGGCGCTGGTGGTGGAGACCGCGACCGACAACGTCGTCCGGACCGTCGCCAACGTGCGGATGCACTTCAAGGACCATGGGGGCAACCTCGGCACCTCGGGCAGCGTCGCCTTCCAGTTCCAGAAGATGGGCGTGTTCCGGCTCGCCCCCCAGGGCCTCGACCTGGAGGCCCTCGAGCTCGACCTCATCGACCACGGCCTCGAGGAGATGGGCGAGGGCAAGGGCGAGAAGGGCGAGCCCCAGGTGATCATCCGCTGCGCCTTCGCGCACTTCGGGCAGCTCCAGGCGGCGATCGAAGAGCGGAAGCTCCCGCTCGTCTCGGCCGAGCACGAGTACGTGGCCCAGAACCCGGTCCAGCTCCCCGAGGAGCAGGCCCACGAGGTGCTGAAGCTCGTGGACGCGCTCGAGCAGGACGAGGACGTCCAGCACGTGTTCCACACGCTGGCCTGACCCTTCACCACTCCACGAGGTGCGCCGATGCTGTACCGCGAGCTGGGCCGGACCGGGTTCAAGGTGTCCACGATCAGCTTCGGCGCGTGGGCGATCGGAGGGACGTGGGGCTCGGTGGACGACTCCGAGTCACTGGCGGCCCTGCACCGGGCCGTGGAGAAGGGCGTCAACTTCTTCGACACCGCGGACGTGTACGGCGACGGTCGGAGCGAGCGGCTCCTCGCCCGGCTCCGGAAGGAGCGGAAGGAGCCGATCGTCGTCGCCACCAAGGCCGGGCGGCGGCTCGACCCACACGTCACCGCCGGTTACAACCGCGAGAACGTGACCGCCTTCGTGGAGCGAAGCCTCCGCAATCTGGAGACCGAGGCCCTCGATCTCCTCCAGCTCCACTGTCCGCCCACCGACGTCTACTACCGCCCCGAGGTGTTCCAGATCCTCGACGACCTCGTGAAGGCCGGCAAGCTCCGCCACTACGGCGTGAGCGTCGAGCGTGTCGAGGAGGCGCTCAAGGCGATCGAGTACCCGGGCGTCCAGTCCGTGCAGATCATCTTCAACGTCTTCCGCCAGCGCCCCGCCGACCTCTTCCTCGCCGAGGCCGCCCGCCGAAAGGTCGGGATCCTGGCGCGCCTGCCGCTCTCCTCGGGCCTCCTCGGCGGCAAGATGACGAAGGAGACTCAGTTCGCCCCCGACGACCACCGGGCCTTCAACCGCGAGGGCGCGGCGTTCGACCGGGGCGAGACGTTCTCGGGGATCGACTACGGCGTCGCCCTCGCCGCGATCGACGAGCTCCGCCCGCTCGTGCCGGCGGGGACGACCATGGCCCAGCTCGCGCTCCGCTGGATCCTCATGTCCGACGCCGTGACCTGCGCCATCCCCGGGGCCAAGCGTCCCGCCCAGGTCGACGAGAACGCGGCCGCGGCAGACCTC
>JAEZXM010000284.1 GCA_023419875.1 Pseudomonadota bacterium
CGCCTGGCCGAGATCGCGGGCGGCGAGCCCACGCTGCAGCGCGGGCTCGCCGGCGGCGGCTCGCTGGGGCTCTCGTGGGAACGCGAGCGGTGGGCCTTCTCCGCCGCGGCGGAGGCCGGGGCGGAGACGCTCTCGGCGGACGGCACGGGTGAACGCACGCGGTTCACTCTCGCGGCGTCGCTCGGGGGCGAGCTCACGCTGTTCGGGGGCCGCGTCCGGATCGGCCCCGGCGTCCGGCTCGAGCGCGCCGGCCCGTTCGACGGCATCTCCGCCAAGCTCGGCGCCTCGACCGCCGTGGCGGGGCCCTTCTCCCTGCGCGCGGGCTTCGGCCGCACGTACCGGATCCCGAGCTTCGCCGAGCTTTATCTGGAGCAGGGCGTCGTCGAGCCCAACCCTGACCTCCGCCCCGAGGTCGGGCTCGGAGGCGACGTTGCGATCGTCGCGGAGGGCCGCCTCGGCTCGCTTTCCCTGGGCGGGTTCGCCGTGCTCTACGAGGATCTCGTCGTCTACGTGATGCCCTCGTTCGGGCGGTTCACGCCGCAGAACCTGGGCCGGTCCTCGGCGCGCGGGATCGAGGTGGAGGGGGCGACCGTCCCGCTCCGGCGCGCGGGCAACCTCGCGGTGGGGGTCGCCTACACCTGGCTCGTCACCGAGACCCTGCGCGGGCGCGCTTCGGAGCTGGGCAAGGACGTGCCCAGGAAACCGCGGCACCGGCTCTACGTCCGGCTCTCCGGCGGCCACGGCCCGATCGGGCTTCACGCGGAGGCCCAGTACCTGTCGCCGCGCTTCGTGGACCTCGCGAACGTCGAGTCCCTGTCCGAAGTCCTCACGTTCGGAGCGGGAGGCTCGGTGCGGATCCTGCGTGACCCGGATCTCCACCTCCACCTCGAGGTCCGGAACGTCCTCGACGACCGGACCCTCGAGGACGGCTTCATGAACCCGCTCCCCGGGCGCGCGGTCCTCGTGACCGTGCGCGCCGGGTCCGCCGAAGGGAGTCGCTGATGTCTCGTTCGATCACCGTCGCCGTCCTCGCGTCGCTGGGCCTCGCCGCGCTGCCCGGCTGCCGGGAAACCCTGGTGTGCCCGGAGGACCTCGTCGCGTGCGACGGAGCGTGCGTGTCGCTCCGGGCGGATCCCGCGAACTGCGGAGCCTGCGGGCGCGCCTGTGATCCGGGCGACACCTGCGGCCTCGGCGAGTGCCGGAACGCGGAGGCGAACCACTGCGGCGCCGAGAACCGCGCCTGCGCGCTCGGAGAGCGGTGCGTGGGGAACCGCTGCGTGGCACCGCTCTACCTCGCCTGCTTCAACAGCGGCGAGGTCCGGATGGCGACCCACGGCCTCCTCGAGGTCGGCGTGCCGCTCCAGGTGGCCGCAGGCCCCATCGGACTCGCGGAGGTGGGCGGCGAGCTGTACGTCGCGAGCGCCTCGTGGACCGGGGCGGAGACCGTGGCCCGCATCGCGCGCGATCCGCCGAACGTCCGGGTCGTCGCCCCGCCCGTCTGGACCAGCAATGCAACTCCCGACCTCCAGTACCTCGCCGCGCACGGCGGGCGCCTGTACGTCTCGCAGACGTCGCTCGGGACGCTGCTCGTCCTCGACCCCGACGGCACGGTGGTGGAAGAGCACCAGTTCGCCGGAGAGGGCGCGCCCAACCCGAACCCGCTCGGCATCGCGTTCGTGGACGATCGCGCCTACGTCGCGCTCGAGGCCACGGACGAGGTGGCCGTCCTCGACCTCTCCTCGGTCGGCCTCTGCACGAGCCCGCGCGCGTGCATCGAGGAGGTGACCCGCGTGGACGTCTCCTCGCTCGCTTCCCCGGGCGCGCGCGCGAAGCCCTCGCGGATCGCCATCGCCGGCGGCCGCGCCTACGTCACCCTCTGGAACCTCGACGCCTCCTGGAACCCGCCCGAAGGCAGCACCGGGCGCCTCGCCGCGATCGACCTCTCCACGAATACCCTCGACGCCACCCTCGACCCGGACGGCCTCGTCGATCTCGGCGCCGGCTGCCTCAACCCCGCCGACGTCGCGGTCCAGGGCGCCACGATGTACGTCACCTGCGGCGCGTTCGACTACTCGGGTCAGGGGATCGTCCCGGTGAACCTCTCCGGCGCAGAACCGGTGGTGCAGGCGATCCTGCCCGTTCCCGCCGACGCCATCCCCGGCGAGCTCGCGTTCTGCGACGGCACGGGATATGTCGGTGACCGGGCCACCGGCCGCGTGTTCCGGCTGGATCCCGAGGCGGGAGCGGTGGACGGCGAGCCGCTCTGCCCGGTCTTCGAGGGCTTCGCCTACGTGTCCGACCTCGCATGCGGATTCTGAGAGCACAGGCCGCCCTCCTCGCGCTCCTCTCGGCGGCGGCGCCCTCCGCCGCCCGCGGCGCCTGGCCCGATGGCGGCCCGGGCGCGGCGGCGGGGGGGATCCGCCGGCTCGGGCCCCCTCCCCCCGCCGTCCCGCGGCGCGTGGTCTCGCTCGCGCCGAGCGCGACCGACGTCGTGATCGCGCTCGGGAAGGCCGATCGACTGGTGGGCGTGACGAAGTTCGACGACGCACCGGAGGTGAAGGCGCTCCCGCGGGTGGGTGGCTTCCTCGACCCGAGCGCCGAGGCGGTGGTGGCCCTTCGGCCCGACCTCGTCCTCTGGATCACCGACTCCGGCGCGATGCCGGCGGTCGCGCGGATCGCCGACCTCGGCATCCCGGTGCTGGCGCTCCCCGTGATCGACGTCGCGGACGTCCTCGCCTCCTGCCGCGCCCTCGGCGCCGCGCTGGGCGAGCCCGCGGCGGGCGAGCGGCTCGCGCAAAGCCTCGAGGAGACCATCGCCCGCTTCCGCGCCCGCGCCGCGAAGCTCCCGCCCCGGCGCGTGCTCTTCATCGTGGGCCGCGACCCGCTGGTGGTGGCGGGGCCGGGGAGCTACCCCGACGAGCTGCTCCGGGTGGTCGGCGGGCGGAACGTGGTGGAGGGCACGGTGCCCTGGCCGGTGTTCCCGGTGGAGCGGGCCGCGGCGCTCGATCCCGACCTGGTCGTGGACGCGGCCGTGCGGGAGCACGGCACGAGCGGGGACCGCGCCCTGGCCGCGATCCCCGCGGTCCGGCGCGGCGCGGTGAGACGCCTCCCGAGCGACGCCGCCCTCCGCCCCGGGCCGCGGCTGGCGCGCGCGCTCGAGGGGCTCTTCGCGGCCATCCACCCGGAGGCGACGGTTCCGTGACCGACCTGCGCCGCAGGATGACCTGGACCGTCGGGGTCGGCGTCCTCGCGGTCGCCGCCGCGCTCGCGCTCTCCTGCGTCATCGGCGCCCAGCCGGCCTCGCTCCGCGACGCGCTCCGTGGCGTCGAGCCGGACGCGTCCATCGTCCTGCGGCTCCGGCTCCCGCGGGCGCTCCTCGCCGCGGTGGTGGGCGCGGCGCTGGCCGGCGCGGGCGTGGCGCTCCAGGCGCTGCTCCGGAA
>JAEZXM010000410.1 GCA_023419875.1 Pseudomonadota bacterium
GGGAGGAGCATCACCACCCCGTGCTCGGTCCCGGCGTAGAGCGTGCCGGGGTGGACGAGGTGATCGTAGAGGAGGCGGAGCACCGTCCGATCGTGCCAGTACATGCCGCCGTGATCGATGGCGACGAGGTCGAGGCGATCCACCTCCAGCGTCCCGTCGGACCGCAGCCGGACGCGATCGATCTTCCCGCTGTGCTTGTCGGGGTCGCAATGGTCCTGCCCGCTGCCGTCGCCGGCGCAGTCGATCCACTCGTGGACCCCCGCGTACCCGACGAACACCTCGCCCGGACGCCCGCCGGCGAGGGAGCGGATCCGCTCTCCCTGCCCGAAGGCCTCGACCCCGGAGCAGGGGCGGTCGTCCAGCATCTGCCGGCCGTTGCAGTACCGGACCGCGTTGCCGGGGAGGTGGAGCCCGTCCTGCGCGTCGAAGCGGCGCATCCCGGGGACTCCCGGCTGCACGAGGTAGAGCGCACCCGGCGTGGCGATCCAGCGGTTCTGGGCCTCGTCCGTGGTCATCGCGATGACCGGCGACTCGCGGATCCCCTCCGCGGCCCCGTACCGCTCGTTCGCGACCGGCCAGGGCCCCGGCGTACCAAACGTGAAACCGCTCGAGCCGCCCGTCGAGCCCGTGGGGCCGGTGGGCCCGGTGGGGCCCGTCGGGCCGCCCGGTTCCCCACCGCCCGCTCCTCCGCACCCGAACCCGGCGAGCGCCGCCACACCCAGCGCCATGAGCCCTCGAGCCATGCGTCCCCCCGCTCGCCCTCTCTGGGCGCCCCGACGACTCGAGCATTGCGACGCCCGCGCCAGCAAGGATGCCGCGCACTCCGGCACCTTGACGAGGAACGGCCGCGCCGCGAGGTGGAACAGCCGTTCCCACTCACGCGGGCCCGCGAGCAGGCACGACCGTCCAGCGGGCGCTCCGCGGTGCGGGCCCCGCAGCGGGCGTCCGCGGCCGCTGGGGAATGCTGCCGAGCCCACCTGGGCCCGCATCCGCCGGGGCCCCGAGGCATGCCGCAGCGCGGCGAGGTCGCTAGAATTTTCATTGTGCTCCTGGGCCTGGTCCTCACCGGAGGAGGCGCTCGGTCGGCGTATCAGGTCGGCGCGGTGCAGGCCATCGCCCACCTCGCCGGCCCCGGGCCGATGCCGTTCCGCGTGCTGGCCGGGATCAGCGCCGGAGCGATCAACGCGGTCGCGCTGGGGAGCGGCGCGGACGACTTCCAGAACACGGCGGAGCGGCTGGCGAAGAGCTGGAGCTCGCTGACGCCCGGCCGCGTCTACAAGACGGGCGCGTTCGGCCTCGCGCGCATCGGGACGCGCTGGATCCTGGATCTCTCCGCCGGAGGCGTGATCGGGCGGAGCGGGATCAACTACCTCCTCGACTCGAGCCCGCTGCGGGAGTTCCTGGAGCGCGAGATCCCGATGGGGCGGATGCGGCGCCACCTCAAGTCCGGCCTCCTCCGTGGCGTGGCCGTGTCGGCCACGAACTACCAGACCCACCTCGGCGTGAGCTTCTTCGAGGGCGCGCCGGACATCGCGCCCTGGACGCGATCGTCGCGGATGGGCGTTCGGGCCCGAATCCTCCTCGAGCACGTGATGGCTTCGGCGTCCATCCCCGTGTTCTTCCCGCCCATCCGCATCGGCGGGAACTACTACGGCGACGGGTGCGTGCGGATGCCGTACCCGATGAGCCCGGCCATTCACCTCGGCGCGGACCGGATCCTGGCCATCAGCGTGCGCTACCTGCGGCCACCAGGAGATGTGCGCGCGCCGGAGCCGAACGGCCGCCGCGCCGACTGGATGCCGGTGTCCGAGATCGCCGGCGTGCTCCTCAACGCCGTCTTCCTCGATTCCATCGACTCCGACTTCGAGCGGATGGAGCGGATCAACCGCACGCTCGCGGCGGTGCCGCGCGAGCGCCTCGGCCGGCTCGGGCTCGACGTCCGCCCGATCTCGGCGCTCGTCCTCCGGCCCTCGCAGGACCTGTCGCTCATGGCGGCGGACGAGTACGGCCGGTTCCCGGGCATGCTCCGGTACCTGCTCAAGAACATCGGCGCGACCGGCACCACCGGCGAGGACCTCCTCAGCTATCTCGCGTTCGAGCCCGTCTACATCAAGCGCGCCATGGAGCTCGGCTTCGCGGACACGATGGCGCGCCGCGACGAGATCGAGGCGTTCCTGCACGGTGCGCCGGTGCCCGAGCTGCCGGAGCGGGATCTGGTGTGGAGCTGAGGCGAGCGGACGTGCCGGCGGTCATCCCGGCTCCTCCGGCTCTCGCCTCACGGCGAGCACCGGCGCGAGCGTCCTCCAGACCGTCGCCGCGAGGACCACCGCCCCGCCGGCGAGCGCCCAGGGGCCGGGCCGCTCGCCGGTGAAGGCGTACGTCCAGATCGGGTTCAGGATGGGCTCGAGGAGCACGAGCAGCGACGCCTCCAGCGCCGGCACCCGGGCGATCCCGCGCGCGAAGCAGAGGTAGGCGAGGCCGAGCTGGAAGACGCCGAGGTAGAGGAGCAGCCCGAGGTCGAGGGCGGAGGGCGCGGGACCGCGGGGGAAC
>JAEZXM010000429.1 GCA_023419875.1 Pseudomonadota bacterium
CGCCGGGGCCGGCGCTCCTGGAGGCTGGCCGGCCTGATCGCCGCAGCCGCCGGCGCCGCTTCCGCAGCCGTCTTCGTCTTCCGGGGACCGGATCGTGACCCGGAGTGGATCACCAAGGGGGGGGACCTGCTCGCCGTCCACGTGGAGACGGCGAGCGGCGCCGTGCCGCTCGGCGCGACCTGTGCCGCGGGCGATCAGCTCATGGCCAGCTACGCGACCGAGCACGCCTACCTGCTCATCCTCGAACGGGACGGGGATGGGCGGGTCCAGGTGCTGCTCCCGCCGGGCGGCACGGCGTCGGCTCTCCTTTCCTCTCCGCGCGGAACGACGCCGCAGAGCTTCGTCCTCGACGAGGTCCAGGGGCGGGAGTGCTTCGCCGCCTTCTTCTCCGATGCGCCGATCGAGGCGGCGCGGGCCGCCGAGGCGTTCGCGGCGGCGGGCGGGCTCCCCGCGCTCCCGGGCGCGGTGGTCCGGATGTCGTGCTGCGAGAAGGAGAAGCGACGATGAGCGCGCTCGCGACGGGGCTCCTGCTGGCTGCCTCCCTGGCCGCGCCCGATGCGCCCCGGGTGGCGGTGCTGGTGGGGAACGACGTCGGCCTCGCCGGAGAGCAGGCGCTGCGCTTCACCGGCGCCGACGCCCGCCGCCTGAAGGCGGTCCTCGAGGAGCTGGGCGGGTTCGATCCCGCCAACGTCCACGTGCTCGAGAACCGGAGCGCCGCCGAGATCCTCGACCAGCTCGAGGCCCTCGCCTCGGGTCCGCAGATCTCGACCTTCGTCTTCTATTACAGCGGCCACGCCGACGCGGCCGCCCTGCACCCCTCGGGCACGCTCCTCCCCCTCGATCTCCTGGCGAACCGGGTCCGGCGCGTGCCGGCCGATCTGCGCCTCCAGATCCTCGACGCCTGCCAGTCCGGCGCCGTCGCCCGCGCCAAGGGCTCCCGGCCGGCGAGCCCCTTCAGCGTCCGGGTCGAGGACCAGGCGTCCACGGGCGACATCCTCGTCTCCTCCAGCGCCGCCGACGAGCAGTCGTTCGAGTCGGAGCACGGCGGGCTCTTCACCCTCAACTGGACCGTCGGGCTCCGCGGTGCCGCCGACTCGAACGGCGACGGGCAGGTCGCGCTCTCCGAGGTGTACTCCTACACCTACGCCCAGACGCTGCGCTCGACGCTCGGCGCCGCCACCGGCCCGCAGCACGCCACGTTCCGGTACGCGCTCGAGGGGCACCGGGATCCGGTGCTCACTCGCCTCGCCGGCGGCGGCCGGCTGACGCTGCAGGCGCAGAGCGCCGGCACGTACGTGATCTTCGACCGCGCGGAGCGGAGCGTCGTGGCCGAGCTGCCCGCGCGCGGCGACGAGCCGCGCCGGATCGCGCTCGCTCCGGGCGAGTACGTGATCCGGCTCCGTACGACGCGGTCGCTGCGGGTGGCGCGGGTGGCGCTGGCGCGGGAGGACGACCGCGTTCTCGCCGAGCACCAGATGCAGGAGGTGCCGCTGGTGCGGCTCGCGCGGAAGGGGTCGATGGGAGACCGGTTCCTCTCGCTGGGGGCAGGCGCGTACGCCTCGGGCCTGGGGCCGCGGGGGCAGCTCCTCGGTGCGGCCGGCGTGGAGTGGGAGGGCGACCACTGGGTCCCGGGCATGGAGTTGGCAGTCGCAACGGGCACCGAGCGACACGCCGGGCTCGAGACCCGGAACCTCCTGGTCCAGCCGTCCGCCACGCTGCTCTACTCCGTCCGCATCGGCACCGCGGCCGTGCGCTTCGGGCCGGTGGCCGGCGTCGCCTACCCTGCACCAGGAGTCGGACGGACATGCGCCGCGCGGCAGCTTCGGCCTCTCGCTCGGCGCCCGGGTCCGGGGCGACGCGCAGCTCACGCAGGACCTGGGCGTGTTCGTCACGGCCGACGCGCGCGGCCTGGCCGTGCAGCTGGCGACGAGCGACGGGGAGCGGTTCGGGGTGAAGCCGGCGTACGCGGCCAGCGCAGGGATCCGGGCGGCCTTTTAGCGGGGAGGGGGAAAGCATGAACGGCAGACATGGAGTGCGAGTGGTAGCGCTGGCGACGCTCGTGTTCGCAGGCTGCGACGGTCTCGCCGAGCGACCGGGCCACGACTTCTCGGTGCGGGTGCTGGACGAGGAGCCGATCGAGGTGATCGGTTTGATCTACGCGCCAGTGAGGTTCGCGGTGAACGGGTGCGACGCGTTCGATCTTGCCCTCGACGACGATGGCACGAGACGGCCATTGAGCTACACGGTGCAGCCCGACGGTACCTTCTTGGCCTCGGTGCCCGTCGCGTGGTTGCAGGACCGTTCCTCGTGTTGGAGCGGCTTCCTGGGCCCGATCTATCACCACAAGCCGGGTACGTTGGTCACCACCTGCCACGACGCCGAGCGCAGCGCGAGGGCCCCATTCTCGCTACGGGATCGCAACAGCTACGAGCACTTCGCGACCTATCACGGCCAGCTCCGGGCTCTCTTCCCGAGCGATGAGCCGGGTCGGCCCACGTGGATCGCCACCTCCGTGTACGGCGGAGAGGTCTACTCCCGTTCCGGAGGGCGTCTGAGCGGCGAGTGGGCCCCGGCGCTCAACCCGGCTGCCTACCGCAACGCGCTCGTGCGGCCTCGCCTCGTCAGGAGCGGCGACCGCGCCTTCGCGACGCTCGGATGCGAAACCTATCCGCAGTGCCCGCAGATCTCGATCGGTCCCGGCGAGTCGGTTCCGGGCGAGCGCCTGGCGGAGATCAACCTGACCAGGTATGCGCAGCCCCCGCGTGGCATCGCGCACGTGTCGACCAACGTCATCGACATGGCCTTCGCCGATGACGGCACCTTGATCGTTCTGAGCGATACGAGCCTCGGCAGGAATCCGGAGGGCGGCACAGCGGCCGAGAGCGCCGCTGCGCGCTGGGGAGAGACCATCGTCTGGCGCGTCGTCCCCGCGCCGGAGGGATCGGTGGGCGTCGTCGAGGACGCGGCCACCGTCATCGCTCGCTTTCCGCGCGAGACCGTGGCGACTCGCCTCTCGAGAACCGCGAGCGGCCCGCTGGCGTTCCTCACGCTCGCAGACCCGCCTTCCGCGAACGTGCAGCTCAACCTCCGTACCACCGACGGCTCAACCGTGACCACCAGCTACAGCTACGCCATCAATTACGACTCGTGCTTCCAAGACGGCGGGTTCGACAACCCCGGAGCTTCCCTCTCGCCAGACGGTTCCAACTTGATCCTGCCGATGTGCAATGGCATGGGGCACGGGCACTATTACCAATGGGTCAATACCGATGCATCGGATCGCGATCCGCAGCCGTTTGGGTTTCCTCCGTTCCCGTGGCAGCCGTCGGAGTCGCGCCGATACGAAAACGTCTTCAGCGCATACGTCCACGGTGGCTCCGCGTGGCTCCCGGATGCCGTGGCCCTCTGGTCGGGGGGAGACATCATGTCCGGCGTCGCGAACGGAGGCAGCGTCGTCCACGTCTTCGATGCCGCTTCTCCCCATGACTTCCGCTACGAGTACGTGGTCGACGCGCTCCCCGGCGCCAGCGCCCAGCCCGCGCTCGTGGGCGTCATCGCCGTCGGCGACCACCTCGTCCTCACGACCACCACCGGCGTCCGCATCCTCGCCGCGACCGGCAAG
>JAEZXM010000434.1 GCA_023419875.1 Pseudomonadota bacterium
CCCAGAGGTCGCCTACGCGCGCGGGGACGGCACCTCGGAGGCGGTCCTCTCGCTCGCGCTCTTCGACGCCCATGGCAACCCGGCCTCGGGCGCGCCGAGGGTCCAGGCTGGCTCGGGTCCCGGGCCGCGGGTCGCGCCGGCCGAACCCGGGCGATGGGACGTCCGCGTCCGCGGCGAGGCCGTGGACGAGCCCCGGCGCACGCGGCTCGAGGCGGACGCGGGCGAGGCGAAGGGCGAGGCGGTGCTCTGGCTCGTGCCGCCGCGCTCGCGCCAGCGCGCCTATCTGGCCGGCGCCGGAGCCCTGCTGCCCTCGGGGGGCGACCGCCTTGGTGGACAGTTCCTCCTCGGCGCCGAGCTGCCCGCGCCGGAGCTCGTCTCGCTCCCACCGCAGCTCGCGCTCGCGCTGCGGCTCGAGCTCTTCGTGACCGACCGCGAGCGCCGCGTGCCCGGCGGAACGCGGTCGGGGACGACCGGCGCGATCCTGGCAGGCCCCGTGCTGAAGGGCCTCTTCCCCGGCGGGCGGTGGTTCGCGGTGGGCACGGCCGGGGTGCTCGTCGGCAACGGCGAGCGCGAAGGGGGCGGCTCCGGAACCGGAGTCGCGCCGGCCCTCCGGCTCGGGCTCGGTCTGTCCGTGCCCGTCCGGCGCACGTCGCCCTTCGTGGAGCTGGGGGTGCTCGGCGCGGGCCGGACCCCGGCCGGCGCGTTCACCGCGATCACGTTGACGGTGGGTGTCCGGCACGACTTCGTCCGGGCCGCGCCGCGGAAGGAGTGAGCCACATGGCGACCTTGCTCATCGTGGACGACGAACCGGTGATCCTCGACGTGTTCCGCCGGTTCCTCGAGGGCGAGGGCCGGACCCTGCTCCTCGCCGGCTCCGCGCGGGAGGCCCTCGAGCGGGCGGCCGAGGCGGGCGACGTGGACGTGGCCCTCGTGGACAAGAACCTCGGCGACGGATCCGGGCTCGACGTCGCCCGCCGGCTCAAGGCCATGAAGCCGGACGTCGAGGTGATCCTCGTCACCGGCTACGCCTCCCTGGACTCGGCCATCCAGGCGGTCCAGATCGGCGCCTACGACTACGTCACCAAGCCCGTCTCGGACTACGACGCCCTGAACCTCAAGGTCGAGAACGCCGCCGAGAAGGTGCGGATGAAGCGGGCGCAGCGCGAGCTCGTGGCCCGGCTCACCGAGAGCGAAGGGCTCCACCGCGGGGTGTTCGAGACCTCGTCCGACGCGATCCTGCTCGTGGACGTGGAGACCGGGTTCGTCGAGGACGCCAACCCTGCCGCGGAGCGCCTCTACGGGCGCGCGCGCGAGGCGCTGCGCCGCGTGCGGCTGGCCGAGCTGGTCGATCCCGAGTCGGATCCCGCACCGCCCGCGGCCGGAGCGCGCGCCGAGCCCTCGCGGCACCGGCGCGTCGACGCGAGCACCTTCCCGGTCGAGGTCACCGCGGGCGAGCTGCGCCTCGGCGACCGGGCCCTGCGCGTGCTCTCGGTCCGCGACGTCTCCGAGCGCGAGGCGGCGGAGCAGGAGCGCCGCGCGCTCGAGCAGTCCCTCCGGCAGGCCCAGAAGATGGAGGCGGTGGGGCGGCTCGCCGGCGGCGTGGCCCACGACTTCTCGAACGTGCTCGCGGTGGTGCTCGGCTACTCGGAGCTCATGATGCGCGACCTCGAGACGGGCGACGTCCGGCTCCGGGAATGCGCCGAGGGGATCATCGAGGCGGCCAACCGGGCCGTCGGCGTGACCCGGCAGCTCCTCACCCTCTCCCGCAAGAAGCTCCTCCGCCCCGAGGTCCTCTCGCTCGACAAGGTGGTCCAGGACCTGGGCAAGCTCCTCGGGCGCGCCATCGGGGAGCGGATCGAGATCACCACCTCGCTCGAGCCCGGGCTCTGGCCGGTGCTCGCCGACGCCGACCAGCTCGCCCAGGTGCTGCTCAACCTCGCGGTCAACGCGCGCGACGCCATGCCGGAGGGCGGGGCGCTCGAGATCGCCACCGCGAACGTGACCCTCGCCACCCCGGCGCGCGACCTCGACCTTCCGGCAGGCCGGTACGTGACGCTCGCGGTGAAGGACCGGGGCTGCGGGATGAGCGAGGAGGTCCGGGCCCGGATCTTCGAGCCCTTCTTCACCACCAAGGAGTCGGGCACCGGTCTCGGGCTCGCCACCGTATACGGGATCGTGCGGCAGGCGGGCGGGTCGATCCGCGTGGACACCTGCCTCGGCCAGGGCACGACCTTCACCGTCTACTTCCCCGCCGCCGAGGACGCGGTCCGCCGGGTGGTCCTGCCGATCTCGGCCGCGGCGCCGCGCGGGCTGGGCGAGACGGTGATCGTGGCGGAGGACGAGGACGGACTGCGCGTGCTGCTCGGGAGGATGCTCGCCGGGAGCGGCTACCAGGTGGTCTCTGCCCGGAACGGCGCCGAGGCGCTCGAGGCGGCGCGCTCCCGCCGGAAGGTCGACCTCCTGCTCGCCGATCTCGTCATGCCCCGGATGAACGGCGCGGAGCTGGCGGAGGCGCTCTCCCGGATCCAGCCGGGCGTGAAGGTCCTCTTCATGACCGGCCACACCGAGGATGGGCAGGTGCAGGAGCGGCTCGTGGAAGGAGACGTCGAGCTCATCCACAAGCCGTTCACGGGCGAGACCCTGCTCGGCCACCTCCGGCGGCTGCTCGGGCCGCCGCGGGCGAATGCCTGAGATCTGCGACTAGTGCGGCCGGCTGGGCCCCTTGCCCGCAGACCCGTCGGGTGCCGGGGCGGGCTGCGCCGGCTGGGCCGCGCCGGGCTGGCCCGTGCTCGTCACGACCCCGGGAACCTCCATCGGGACGACCCCCACCGAGCCTTGAAGGCGCCGTGCGCGCCGCATGTACTTCGCGGGGACGGCCGAACCGGTGGTGAAGTGGACCTCGCCCGCGTCGTCTTCCCACCGGTAGATATCCCCGTCGACGAGCGCTTCGGGCGCCGCGGAGGTTCGCGGCGGCGCGGGCGCCTCCTGCGCAGGGGCGGGCTGCGGCTCCGGGGCCACGGCGACCTCCGCCGGCCGGTGTATGGGCGACAGCGCCGGCGGAGTGGGTGGGAGGGCGCCCTCGAAGCCCAACGTGATCGTCCGGCCGTCGGCGAGGTCGATGGACACCTGCGTGCCGGCGGCGACGGCGCGAGCGGAGCCGCGGACCTGCTCGAGCGTCTCGCCGCGGACCCACGAGAAGAACCGGCGCATGTCGCTCGCCCGGTCGGCGGCCAGGATCTCGGAGCCCTTGTAGTGGCGCTCGACCTTGCCCTTCACCCAGAACTGGGCGAGCGAGATGTCGCTCCAGTCGGGCGACTGGACCCCCGCGGCGGGGAACAGGTTGAGGATGAGCAGCTTCTCGCCGCCCGCGGAGACGAAGACGAGGTCCGAGGGCGCGGGGATGCAGGCGGTACCCCTCCAGAGGATCTTGTCGTCCTGCGTCGAGCGCGCGTGGACGCGACACGCGGGCGTGCCGCCCACGGCCGAGACCAGCTCCTGCACGATCTCGACCTTCCCGTCCGCCGAGAGATGCTTCCACTCGGAGGAGATGGCGCTCGACCCCGCCGAGCCCGCGTCCTTCGTGCAGGCCGTGGCCGAGACCGCGATCGCCAGCGCGAGTGCCGTCGTCAATCGGATGTCGCGGATGGTGGGGATGGTGGGGATGGTGGGGCACGTGCTCATGCGTCGAACCCTAGCAAATCCAGGGGTGGGGAGCGAGGAAGCGGGGGTCTTACATGGCCTTCAGCGCGACCAGCGTCGCCCCCCACCCTCCCCCGTCCTCGCCTGCGAGACGGAAGGAAGCGACCCGCGGGTCGCGCCGGAGGAGCGCGTGCACGCGGTCGCGGAGCGCGCCGGTGCCCTTGCCGTGCACGATTCGGAGCTCTGAGAGCCCGGCCGCCGCGCAGGCGCCGATCCACTCGGGCACGAGCGAGCCCACGTCGCCGGGCGCGAATGCATGGAGGTCGAGGGTGCCGTCGATGGGGAGGTCCACGACGTCCTCGGGTCCGAGCTCGCCCGCTTCCCCCTCGGGCGTCGCGCCGGGTTCGTTCGACCTGCTCATGGCGGGGAAATCTAACCCGGGCCCCGCCCCCCAGCACCACCGCGCCAAGGGTCTGCTAGCATCGCGCTGTCGGGGTACGAAATGGCGAACGCGGGCGATCGCCCTGCCTCGGAGCGCGCGGTGCCGGCGGGTGCGCGCGCCGAGGATCGGCGCCCGGACTCGGGCGTCGCGCCGGAGCCTCACCGGGACGAGCTCGCGCAGCTCGAGACCGTCATGCAGGCGATCCCGGACGGGGTGATGGTGTTCGACGCCCAGGGCGGCGTCCTCCGCATGAACCCGGCCGCGGAGGAGATCTGGCGCCGGGCCGGCATCGAGGTCGGCCTCGGCCCGCCGCGTCCGGAGGTCCTGGAGCGCTTCCAGCTCCGAGGGGAGGACGGGAAGCCGCTGCCGCAGGACCGCTGGCCGGTTCCCCGCGCGCTCCAGGGCGAGACGATCCACGGCATGCACGTCACATTCACGCCCTGTGGGGCCCGGCCGCTCTGGATGCTGGCGAGCGCCGCCCCGATCCGCGACCGGGAGGGAGCGGTCACGGGGGCGGTGCTGACGTTCTCCGACGAGACCACGGTGCGCGAGCTCGCCGACGCGCGCGACGACCTCGTGCGCATGGTGAGCCACGACCTGCGCGCGCCCCTCTCGGCGATCTACGGGCAGGCGCACCTCATCCGCCGGAACGCCGGCGCGCCCGACAAGATCGAGGCCCGCGCCGCCGCGATCGAGCGGAGCTGCGAACGGATGAGCGGCATGATCCAGGATCTGGTGGAGGTGACCCTGCTCGAAGCGGGGCAGCTCCCGCTCGCGCGCGCGCGGGTGGACCTGGCGGTCCTCCTCCCGGACATCGTGGACGGCATGCGCGGCGGCCTCGACGTGGACCGGGTCCGCCTCGAGGTGCAGACGCCCTGCTGGGCGAGCCTCGACCCCGCGCGGCTCGAGCGGATCGTGGTGAACCTGGTCTCGAACGCGCTCAAGTACTCCTCGGCCGACGTGCAGGTCCTCCTCGCCGCCGCCGCCGACTCCGTCGTGCTCACGGTCGTCGACCGGGGCGTCGGCATCTCGCCGGAGGACCGGGCGCGCATCTTCGAGCGGTACTTTCGCGCGCGCAGCGAGCGGCAACCGGAGGGGCTCGGGCTCGGCCTCTACATCACGCGGCTCCTGGTCGAAGCGCAGGGCGGGACGATCGAGGTCGAGAGCCTGCTCGGGCAGGGGAGCACGTTCCGCGTGCGATTCCCCGGTGCGTCGGCGTGACCGGCGGGCCTCGTCGCCCCGCGGGTAAAGAGCACGCCAACCCCCCCAAGGAACAGCTGCGCGGCGGGCAGGCGATCCGCAGCGGGTCTCCCGATGTTCGCCACATGGGGAACCGCGACATCGTGGTGATCGGCGCGTCCACGGGGGGCGTCGAGCTGCTCCTCGACCTGGTGAGCGACCTCCCGGGCTCATTCCCGGGAGCGGTGTTCGTCGTGATCCACACCGCGCCCGGGTTCCTGTCCTCGCTCCCCGCGCTCCTGAGCCAGCGCGGCCCGCTCCCCGCGATCCACCCGCAGCACGGGGACCAGATCGAGCCCGGCCGTATCTACGTCGCCCCGCCCGACAACCACCTGCTCGTCCGGTCGGGGTTCGTCGAGGTGGTCCGCGGCCCCAAGGAGAACGGACACCGGCCGGCGGTGGACCCGCTCTTCCGCTCGGCATCCTGGTCGTACGGCCCGCGGGTGGTGGGCGTGGTGATGTCCGGCCACCTCGATTGCGGGACGGGAGGGCTCATGTCGGTGAAGGCGCGCGGCGGCATCGCCGTGGCCCAGGACCCCAGGTCCGCGGTCGCGCCCGACATGCCGCGGAGCGCGATCCGCAGTGTGCGGGTGGATCACGTGGTCGAGCCGGCGGAGCTGCCGGGCCTCCTCCTGCGGCTCACCGCCCAGCCGGCCCAGGGCGTGCCGGCGCCCGTCGGCGGGCTCGACGTGCTGGAGGGGACGAAGCCCGGCGCGCCGGCCGAGCTCGTGTGCCCGACCTGCAACGGCGTGCTCACCGAGGTGACCGTGGGGGAGTTCCGGCAGTTCCGCTGCCACGTCGGGCACGCGTTCTCGCTCGATAGCCTCATCGGGGAGCAGACCGAGGAGGTCGAGCGGGCGCTCTGGGCGGCGGTCCGATCGCTGGAGGAGGGATCGGCGCTGGCCCGGCGCCTCTCCTTCGTGCAGCCCGGCGACGCGTTGCGGGAACGGTTCGCCGACCGCGAGACGTCCTTGCGGCACCAGGCCGAGATCATCCGCCGCATCCTGCTCCGCGGCAGCCCGCGCGTCGAGGGAGAGGAGACCGACCGGGCGGCGGCGCAGGACCAATGAGCCGCGGCACGGGTCGGCGGACTCGATCAGGGACGGCGAGCGGCCGTCTACACCCCGGCCTGCGCGATGACCTCCTCGATCGTCTCGAGCGACGCGGGCTTGGTCACGTGACGGTCGAAGCCGCTTTCGCTGGACCGCCGGACGTCCTCGAGCTGGGCGTAGCCGCTCAGCGCGACGAGCCAGGGGCGGCCGGTGAGCCGGTCCGCGCGAAGCGCCTTCGCGAACTCGAACCCGCTCATCCCGGGCAGCCCGAGATCACAGAGGATCACCTCCGGCTGGAACGCGCGCGCGAGGGAGAGGCCGGCGTGACCGTCGGAGGCCACGCGGACGTCGTGTCCCGCGAGCGCGAGCAGGTCCTCGAGGCTATGGGCCGCGTCGTCGTTGTCCTCCACGATGAGCACCCGCCGGCGCTCGGACGGACGTGGCGAACGCTGGGCGCGCACCGGCGCCCGCGGCTCCGGCGCGAGCGGGAGGCGGACCGTGAATACCGAGCCCCGGCCCGGCTCGCTGGCCACGGAGATCGTACCGCCGTGCAGCTCGACGATCCCCTTCACCGTGGCGAGCCCGAGCCCGAGGCCGCCGCGCGATCGATCGAGCGACTGCGAGCCCTGGCTGAACGGCTGGAAGAGGTGGCGCATCAACGCCTCGTCCATCCCGATGCCGTCGTCGCGGATGACGAGGAGGGCGTCCCTGCGGCCGTGCTCGAGCGAGACGTGTACCCGTCCGCCCGGGTCGGTGAACTTGAGCGCGTTCGCGAGCAGGTTTCCGAGCACCTGGACGAGGCGGGAGGCGTCCCCATCCACCCAGCACGGCTCAGGCGGGACTGAGGCCCCGAGCCCGACGCCCCGCTCCTCGAACGCCGCCGCGTGATCCTCGACGGTGCTCCGGACCAGCTCGCCCAGCTCGAGCGGCTCGGGGTGAAGCTGGATCTTCCCCCGCGCCACCCGCGCCACGTCGAGCAGGTCGTCCACGATCCGCGTGAGGTGCTTGAGCTGCCGATCGACGATCGCGAGCGCCGCGCCCGCCTTCTCGCTGCCGGGGGCGACGGCGTGCAGCAGGGCGAGCGCGTTCCCGATGGGCGCGAGCGGGTTCCGGAGCTCGTGGGAGAGCGCGGCGAGGAACTCGTCCTTGCGGCGCGCCTCCTCGCGGAGCGCCTCCTCGGCGCGCCGGCGCGCGGTCATGTCCTCGAGGGCCACGAGCGCGGTGGGCGCCGAACCGCGGTCGAGCGCCGTGCCGGTCAACCGCCCCCAGAGCTCCCCGCCCCCCGTCCTGAAAAGAACGTCCTGGGTCGCGCTCCGGGTGTCGTCGGAGGGCTGCGTCAGCACTGAGACGAGGAACTTCTCGAACGCTCTCTGGTCTCGGAGCGAAACGTGCGAGGCGAGCGGGCGACCGGCGAGGCTCCCCCGCTCGTGCCCGAGGAGCCGCGCCGCGGCGAAGTTGCACTGAAGGACCGTGCCCTCGTGGGAGAGCACGAAGTAGCCGATCGGCGCGTACTCGAACAGCTCGGTGTACCGGGCGAGGAGCTTCTCCGCCTCGAGCCGCGACGTGCGCAGCTCGTCGTTCTGCATCTCCAGCTCCACCTGGTGCACCTGAAGCTCGTGGAGGAGGCGCTCGTCATGCCCATCCGGGCGGCCACCGGCAGGCCGGCCAGACGCCTCCCGCACGCGCTTCTCGGCGCGCCGGCGCAGCTCTGATCGGCCCGTGCGCGACTTCACCGTCGCTCGTCTCCTCGGGAGGCATCCGGCAAGCGGAGGTTCTCCACGTCCGTGTGCGTCCCGTACCACCTCACGATGGTCCCTTGCTCGTTCTGAATGGGGACGGAGCTCGACTTGAACCATCGGAAGGACCCATCCCGGTCGCGAAGCCGGGTCAGGGTGTCGAACGGCGCCCCGGTCCGGATCGCCGCCGACCACTCCTCGCGAACGCGTTCGCGGTCCTCCGGATGGACCTGCTCGAGCCAGCCGAACCCCAGGTGCGAGGGGTCCTGGGCTCCCGTGTACTCGGCCCAGCGCCGGCTCAGAAAATCGCAGGAGCCGTCCGGTCGGCAGCACCACACCAGCGCGGGCACGGAGTCGGCGAGGAGCCGCAGCTCCTCCGCCCGGACGCGGAGCCCCTCCTCGGTCCCCTTCGTCGCGGAGACGTCGGAGAAGGTGATGACCACGCCGTCGATGACGTTGTCGAGCGTCCGGTAGGGGAGGATCCGGACGTTGAACCACCGCCCGTCGCGCGTCGAGACCTGCCGCTCCCTGTAGACCAGCGTGCGGAGGACGTCGCGCGCGTCGTCGGCCAGGTCCTCGTACTGCAGCTCGGAGGCGATGTCGGTGATGGGGCGGCCGGTGTCCGCGGGGATGAGCTTGATGAGCCTGGAGGTGGGGGCGGTGAAGCGCCGGACGAGCAGCTCGCCGTCGAGGAAGAGGGTCGCGATGTCGGTCGAGTTGAGGAGGTTCTTCATGTCGTTGTTCGAGCGCGACAGCTCGTCGACCTTGGACTGCAGCTCGTGGTTCACGGTCTGCAGCTCCTCGTTCATCGACTGCATCTCCTCCTTGGACGTGGTCAGCTCCTCGTTGGTGGACTGGAGCTCCTCGTTGGTGGACTGAAGCTCCTCGTTCATCGACTTGAGCTCCTCCTGCGAGGTCTGCATCTCCTCGCGGGTGGACTGGAGCTCCTCGTGCGCCTGCTGCAGCTCGGCCTCGAGCGCCGTGACCCGCGCGCTCGTGGACGCGCGGCGGGTCGGCGGCTCGCCGGTGGACTGCGGCGGCTTCTCGACCTCGTCGAACACGACGATGACCGCGCCGCGCAGCTCCGCGGGCTGGAGCAGCTTCTGGACGGTGAGGTCCACGATCTGCGTCCCGCCGTTCGTGCCGACCCGCACCCCGCGCACGGTCACGGGCCGGGGCTCCTTCTGCGCCGCCGAGATCGCCGCCGACAGCTCGTAGCGCAGCCCCTCGCGCGCCATCGCGAAGACGTTCATCGTGGCGCGCCCGACGGCGGGCTCGAAGTACTTCCCGGTGCGCCCGCTGGTGTAGAGGATGTCGCCGCGCTCGTTGACGAGGACCGAGGTGGGCGCGAAGTGCTGGACGATCACCCGGTCGGCGAGCGTCTGGAGGTTCGCGCGGGCGCCCGCCAGCTGCTCGGCCTGAGCGGGCCGCGCAGCGCGCCCCCGCGCCGGGGGGTTCACCGCCGACAGGTCGGCCCTGTAGGCGGAGAACATCTCGGTGGGGGTCTCGCTCATCACCTCGTCGAGGCGCCGGTACAGGCGGGTCTTGCCGTCGAGCGGCGTGAACAGCGCGCCGAACCCGCCGACGGTCTCCGCGCTGCCGAGGAAGAGGACGCCGCTCGGGTTCAGCGCGTAGTGGAAGAGCGGGATGAGCTTCTTCTGCACCTCGGGGGCGAGGTAGATGAGGAGGTTCCGGCACGACAGGATGTCGAGCTTCGTGAAGGGCGGGTCCATGACCAGGTTCTGCGGCGCGAACACCACCGACTCCCGGACGTCCTTGTTCACCCGGTAGCCGCGCTCGTCCTGCACGAAGAACCGGCGCAGCCGCTCCGCCGAGACGTCGGCGACGATGTTCGCCGGATACAGGCCGTGCCGCGCTCGCTCGATCGCCTCGCGGTCGAGGTCGGTCGCGAAGACCTGGACGTTGAGGGCCGGCGAATCCTTCCGCTCGTCGATCACCTCCTTGAGGACCATCGCCAGGGAGTACGCCTCCTCGCCCGTCGAGCACCCCGGGACCCAGGCGCGGATCGTGCCGCCGTCCGGGTGGGCGGCGAGGAGGGCCGGCAGGACCTTCGCCTTGAGGTGGTCCCAGGCCGGCGGATCGCGGAAGAAGCTCGTGACCCCGATGAGCAGCTCCTTGAACAGGAGGTCGAGCTCCTTGGGGTTCTCCCGCAGGAACCGGACGTAGTTCGGGAGCTTGTCGATCTGGTGGAGGCCCATCCGGCGCTCGATGCGCCGCAGGACCGTGCTCCGCTTGTAGAGCGAGAAGTCGTTTCCGGTCTGGCTGCGGAGGAGGACGAAGACCTTCGAGATCGCGTTCGCCTGCCGGTCGCTCTCGAACGGCAGCTCGACGCGCGCCACGTAGTCCGCGTGCCGGTGGTAGGCGACGATCCGGCCGGGCAGCTCCGACGCGTCCGCGACAACGTCGGCGAGCCCCGCGTCGACGGCGCTCCGGGGCATCCCGTCGAACTTCGCCGACGTGAGCGCCTGGACGAAGGTGGCGCCGCCCTTCTCCTTGATGGACCGGAGCCCGAGCGTGCCGTCCGTGCCCATGCCGGAGAGCACCACCGCGATGGCGCGGTCGAGGCGGTCCTCGGCCAGCGACCGAAAGAAGAAGTCGATCGGGAGGTTCAGGCCCCGCGGTGACACCTGCGGGAGGATGTGCAGGTGGCCGTTCAGCACGGAGAGGTCGCGGGCGGGGGGGACGACGTAGACGTGATCCGGCTGGACCTCCATCCCCTCCCTCGCCTGCTCGACGGGCATGGAGGTGGCGCGCCGCAGGATGTCGACGAACGCCCCGCGGTCTCCCGGGTCGAGGTGCTGGATGACCACGAACGCCATCCCGCTCCTCGCCGGCACGTTCTTCAGAAAGAGCTCCAGCGCCTCGAGGCCTCCGGCAGAGGAGCCGATCCCGACGATCGGGAACCGCGGAGGCTCCGGCCGGCTCTGAGGTTCGGGTTTTTGCTCGAAGGGCTCCGGCTCGCCGTCGAGGACGGGGAGCCTCGTGGGCTCGGACGCCCCGTGGGGCGGCGGACGGACCTCGGCGCCGTCCCTCCCCGCCGGCTTGCCGTCGCGGGAGGTCTTCCCCTTCGCCTTTGCCGGTCCGTCGCCGGCCTTCTCTGTGGTGCGCTGTGCGTCGCGGCGCTTCGACGTGCGGCCAGGGCTCTTGCTCGAGTGCTTCCGTTGCACGCGGCACCCCTTCTCTGATGGTGTACGAAAGATGGTACTAGGCCGTTTTCCGGGGCGCACACGGGACTTTGGAGCGGGGCGAGCGGCTGGAACGCAGGGCATCGCCGGTGGTCTCGGGTCCGGCGCGCGAGTGGGCACCGCACATCGCCCCTTTCCCGGACAGCGCCCCGCCGTCCGGAAGCGCGGGTGAAGACGCCGGGTGCCATGCGACCCCGGGTTCCGTTCGTAGAGGGGAAAACCGAGCAGTTGCGAGCGGATCGCAGGCACCCCAGCTTGCACTCCCAGCGAGGGCCGGCTCGCCCGGAAAGGCATGCTCAACCTCGACTGCGTCTGCATCTTCGTCCGGGCGACCGGCGACCGGCTCCGCGCTGCGGAGCGGCTGGTCCTTGCGCTTCCGCAGATCCTGGGCGAGGCCCTCCTCGACTGCGGGTTCCGCTACCAGGCGGAGGCGAACCTGCTCGGCGTGACCGTTCGTCTGCGCGACGACGCGGAGGCGGAGGCCGCGCGCGATCGCCTCGCCTTCTGGACGGCGCGGGCGGGTGGGCGGGGGATGGCGCTCCAGGACATGGCTCCGGACGACAAGGCCCGCCTCGAGGCCCACCTCGGAAAGCCGAGCCACACGCGGTCGGGCGTGTCCGCGGAGGAGCTGTTCGAGGTGGCCGGCGCGTTCTTCACGGAGCTGGGTGCGGGGCCGGATCGCCGGCGATCCGCCGCCGCGCCACAGCTCGTCATGGACGTGGGCGGGCCGGGGTGGGAGGGCGTCCGCTGGGACGCGGCGGAGCAGGCGCTGTTCGTCGCCGCGCCGCTCGCTCCGCCCGCGGGAGACGCCGTACCGCTCCTGTTCCGCGTGCCCGGCCGGGAGCATCCGATCCCCGCCCGCGCGACCGTGCTCGAGGTCCGGGCCCGCGCCGCCGCCGGCCCGGGCTCGCCCGCCGGTTACGTGCTCCGCCTCCACGACGCCCCGCCGGAGCTCCGCGCCGCCCTCGGAGAGCCCGACGCGCCGGCGGAACGCGACTCGCGCGCCGCCCCGCGCTTCCAGGTGAACGCGCCCGTGAAGGTCTCCGCCCTCGACGAGGCCTCTGCTCCGGCACCCAGCGCCGCGGCCACCCACCGCGCGCTCGTCGAGTACGCGACCGAGCAGGAGCTCGCGGCCGACTACCTCCAGAACCTCTCCCAGGGCGGGGCCTACGTCCGCACGAGCGCGCCGCTCGCGGTGGGGACGCCCGTGGAGCTCGATCTGCGGCTCCCGAACGGCGCCGAGCTGCACGCACGCGCGACGGTCGCTTTCGCCGACGCGAACGGCATGGGGGTCCGGTTCCAGCTCGACCCGGAGGCGGAGGCGATCCTCTCGAGCGCGATGGCCCACATCTCCGCCCGTGCGCGGCGGGCGCTGGTGATCGACGACGACGAGCTCTCGTGCCGGCTGCTGGGCGACGCCCTGCGCGAGCGTGGGTTCGAGGTGCTGACCGCACCGAACGCCGGCGAGGGCCTCTCGGTGCTCGCCGGCGAGCTCCTCGCCCTCGACCTGCTGGTCACGGACGTCGTCATGCCGGGCATGACCGGCGAGGAGCTCGTGCAGTTCATCCGGAACGCGGGCGGGGAGGCCGAGCTCGCCATCGTGGGCGTGACGGGGAGCATGGCGGAGGGCCTGGAGGCGCGGCTCGAGGCGGCCGGCGCGGACGCGGTGCTCGAGAAGTCGCTCGGGCCCGAGCTCATCGCCCAGGCGGCGGACGCGGTGCTGGAGCGGAAGAGAATGGTCGGGCAGGGGTAGGACAGGCCCCTTCAGGATTCCCGTTTCGCCCGGGGCCCTCCGCGCTTAGACTCTCCGGGCGCCCCGCATGCAGGACGTCCACGGAAACACCCTCGGCCTCAAGCCCTCTCAGCTTCACGCCCTCCGCAGGACGTATCGCCGCCGGGTCGATGCCCGGTCGATCGTCTCGCCGGAGCTCGCCCGCCACCTCGCCGAGGTCTCGCTCGAGACGGGGCGGCAGATCGGCGTCCTCCTCGATCGCAAGGGCGACGTCCAGGCGGTCCTGGTCGGCGACGCGCGGAAGCTCGAGCTGCCCGACGTCGGCCGCGCCCGCGCCGGCGAGAGCCGCTTGCGCGGCCTCCGGCTCGTCCACACCCACCTCAACGGCGAGCCGCTCACCCGGGACGACCACACGGACCTCGCGCTCCTCCGGCTCGACCTCGTCGCCGCCTTGGAGGTTCGTGAGGACGGGCTGCCGGGCAAGATCCACTGGTCGTACCTCCTGCCCGAGAACCCGCAGGGCGTGCTCTGGAAGGACGAGGTGGCGGAGAGCGTGCACGCGCTCGACCATGACTTCCTCGCCGGCGCGGCGGCGCTCGAGGAGGAGTTCGCCCGGGCGCGCGCGCTGCGCCGGACCGGGGGCCGCGAGCGGGCGATCCTGATCGGCTTCGGCGGCCAGGGGCGCGGGCGGGCGGAGGCGGAGGCGTCGCTCCAGGAGCTGCACGAGCTCGCGCGGACCGCCGGCGTCGAGGCCATCGACGCCGTCCTCCAGCTCCGCCGGGATCCCGACCCGCGCTACCTCATCGGCAAGGGCAAGCTCGAGGACGTCGTGCTGCGCTCGATGCAGCTCATGGCGACGATGATCGTCTTCGACGCCAACCTCTCGCCCTCCCAGGCGCGCCACATCGCCGAGGCCACGAGCCTCAAGATCCTCGACCGGACCCAGCTCATCCTGGACATCTTCGCCCAGCGGGCGCAGAGCGCCGACGGGAAGCTCCAGGTCGAGCTCGCCCAGCTCGTGTACCTCTACCCGCGCCTCGTCGGCCGCGACGACTCGCTCTCACGGCTCGCCGGCGGCATCGGCGGGCGCGGGCCCGGCGAGACGAAGCTCGAGATCGATCGCCGCCGGGTGCGTGACCGGATCACCACCCTCGAGCGGCGCATCGAGGCGCTCGGCGCCGGGCGTTTCCTCCGGCGCAAGCAGCGGAACGCGCGCGGCCTGCCGGTGCTCTCGATCGTCGGCTACACCAACGCGGGCAAGTCCACGCTCCTCAACGCCCTCACCGACTCCTCGGTGCTGGCCGAGGACAAGCTCTTCGCGACGCTCGATCCCACGAGCCGCAGGCTCCGCTTCCCGCGCGACCGAGAGGTGATCGTCACCGATACCGTGGGGTTCATCCGCGACCTGCCGCCGGACCTCGTGAACGCGTTCCGGGCCACCCTGGAGGAGCTCGGGGACGCCGATCTCCTCCTGCACGTCGTGGATGCGTCCGATCCACGGCACGAGGCGCAGATCGCGGCGGTGGAGGAGATCCTCGGCTCGCTCGGCCTCGACGGGAAGCGCCGCATGCTCGTGTTCAACAAGGCCGACCGTCTCGCCCCGGGGCAGGCGGAGGCCCTCGCGAACGGCCGGCGCGACGCCGCGGCGATCTCGGCCGTCACAGGCGCCGGCCTGCCCGAGCTGCTCCTCCGGTGCGAGCGGCTCCTCTGGGCCGACGGGAAGGTCGAGCCCGGGGAGGTCGCCTTCCAGCGAGACGCCGAGCCCGGGGACGAGATCGCGGAGGCGAGGCCTCCGGAGCCCGAGCGCGAGCTGGGCACGCCCTCGCCCGCCCTCGGGGAGGAGGGAGCTCCCCCCGCCCGCCTCGTTCCGGCGGCCGTCCGCCGCGTCTCGTGACATGATGCCCGTCCCGATGCGCGCCTTGGCCCTCTCGCTCGCCCTCGCCTTCGCCTTGGCCGCCTGCTCGCGCGGAGATCTCGCCGCACGGGACCGCCTCTTCGCGCACGAGGAGGGCGACGGCGCTGTCGCCGCCGTCGACCCGGCGCACCCGGAGGCGGCGCTCGCGCTCGACGCGGACGCGGTCGCAAAGCGGCTCGGCGACTTCGAGTGGAGCGGAGCGGTCGAGTGGTCGGTCGCCCGCCCGTCCGGGCCCACGGTCCACGTCACCGAGCGTCACGTCCTCCGGCAGGTCGCCTCGGGCGCCTTCGAGGTGCGGGCGGACGTCGATCCGGGGCTCGGCCCGCACGCCGTCAACGGCAAGCACGTGGTGTGGGTGGGCGGCATGACCTACGCCCGCGCCCTCCCGGCGCCTTTCCGGCAGCGGCCCACCGACCGCGGGAGGGACGCGCGCCGCTACCGCGAGGACAGCTTCGGCCTCGTCCGCACGATCGCGGACCTGGTCGGACCGGCGCTCCGGCTCGAGCCTGCGGGCGGCGGCGCGGTCCTGGGCCGCGACGCGCGCCGCTATCGGTTCGTCCTCGGCGACGCCGTTCCGGAGGGCGAGCGCGCAGCGCCGGCCGGCTTCCGGGCGAACGACGTGGACACGGCGCTCCGGCAGGGATTCCTGGCGGGGGCGACGGTCATTCGGGCCGAGGGCGAGCTCGACGTCGACGCCGCCACGGGCGCTCCGCTCCGTGCGCGCCTCACCGCGAGCTTCGACGCACCCTCCTCCGGCAAGGCGGCAGGGCCCAAGGTGACGGTGGTGGTCTCGACCAAGATCGCCGCCCTCGGCGCCGACGTGAAGGCCGTCTCGGCGCCGGCTGCCTCGCTCCCCGACGAGCGGAAGCCGGCCGGGCCCTCCTCCGCGCTCGAGGCTGCGGGCCTGAAGAAGCGGGGCGAGGAACGGCAGCCTGCGGAGCCGATAGACGAGGGCGAGTGAGGCAGGCCCGCGCGTGCCCCTCGGGTGCCCGCTGCCTAGCTTCAGGGCGTGGGGGTTCCGATGCACAACGCGCCTCGATGGCTCGCCGCCGTGCTCCTTCTCGCCGGCGGCTGCTCGATGTTCCAGGAC
>JAEZXM010000476.1 GCA_023419875.1 Pseudomonadota bacterium
CCCCCGCGCCCCCCGGGCGCGTGGGGTGAGTGACGCTCAGCCACGTCCCCGGGTTCGCTCGACCCGAGGTGAAGCCGTACGCCGCCTGGGAGCGGGGTGACATGCACGTCGCTCGGGACTCGAACCCCTTGGCCTTGACGATCTGATACCCAGCTGGTTATAAGGGAACGTGTTCGAAAGGTCCGCTTCTATGCGACGGGCGCGGGGCGAAGCCAGCCGACGGCGTTCCTCGACTCGCTTCCGTCCCGCGACCGCGCGCAGATCGCGGCCGATGTCGCAGCGCTTCGCGATCACGGGCTCCAGGCGCCGATCTCGATGAAGCCGATCAAGGGTCGGCCGAACCGACGGTTGTTCGAGATCCGAACGGGTGGGTTCCGGACGTTGTTCTGCCAGCGGGCAGGAGTGATCTGGATCCTCCACGTCTGCAAGAAGCAGGACCAGGTGGTGGGCATCGATGCGGCTCGGGCACGTATGGAGAAGCTGTGAGGTGAGGACCATGGCGCGCCGAACGAAGAAGCGAAGGGGACCGGCCGGGGTGGCGCTCGACGCCTACCTGGGGAAGCAGCTCGAGGATCCCGAGTTCCGACACCACTTCGAGCAGCGACGACTGGTCCACGAGGTGGCCATCGTGGTCAGGAGCATGCGCGAGCAGGCGGGCCTGACGCAGGCCCAGCTCGCGAAGATGGTGGGCGTGAGCCAGCCGATGATCGCGCGCATGGAGCGTGGCCTCGACCAGCGGACTCCCCGCTGGGAGACGCTACGGAAGATCGGGCTCGCGCTCGGAAAGCAGCTCAAGCTCTCCTTCGTGGAGGCCGATGGCGACGAGCCGCTCGTCGAGGTGGATGGGATGCCTTCGAGGGGTGCGAGCGTGAGCGGTCGCGTCTAGCCGCTGCGGCGAGTGGGCTGTGCCGCACTCAAGAGGTTGTGGCTTGGGGCGCCCGGGACTCGAACCCGGAACCAACGGCTTAAAAGGCCGCTGCTCTACCACTTGAGCTAGCACCCCGTTCGGCGGGCCATTCTTACCAGGATCCGCGCCGCCCCGCCGCTCGGCGCGCTTGGCCTTCGGATCACCCCTCGAGCCCTGCCGCGATCCGCGCGCGGAGCTCCGCCACCGACGCGTCGCCTGTGAAGAGCATCCCCCGGATCCCCAGCGCCTCCGCGCCGGCCACGTTCTCCGGGCGGTCGTCCACGAACAGCGTCTCACCCGCCGCGACGCCGAGGCGCTCGAGGGCGATCCGGTAGATCGCGGGCTCCGGCTTGAGCGCGCCGACCTCCCACGAGATCACGAGCGCGTCGAAGTGGCGGGCGACGTCGCGCTCGGCGCGCACCTTCTCGATCACCTCGGCACCGCAGTTGGAGAGCATCGCGGTCCGGCCGCCGCCCTCGCGGAACCGCGCCGCGACGTCCCAGACCTCCTCGCGGTACTGGGTCCACGACTCGGCGTCGAGCGCGACGAGCCGGGCGATCACGGCCTCGCGCGCGGCGGGGGCGAGCGGGCTCGCGGCGTCGCGCAGGACGTCGTGCCAGTACCGCGGGCCGCTGCCCACGCGATCGTACTCGTGCCGGTGCGCCCAGTACGCGGCGTGCAGCGCGGGAAGGGGGACCTCGGCGACCTCGGCCATCCGCCGGACCAGATCGGGCGGTTGCGAGCGGACCAGCACCTCGCCGAGATCGAGGAGGAGAGCGCGGAGCTTGGGCATCGCGCCTGTCTACAACGGCGGCGGCGGCCGCGCCCAGATCGACTAGGATCCGCCCCGATGGAGGCGCGCCCCACGCTGGAGCTGGAGACCCCGGAACGCGTCGCGGTCACGCTCGATCTGGCGGGCCTCGGGGCGCGGGCGTTCGCCTGGCTGGCCGATGCGTTCTGCATCTTCCTGCTCTGGGTGACGGCGCTCGTCGCCTACTCGATCTCGGGCGACCTCCTGAAGGAGTTCCAGGCGCTCGGGTACGTGGGTCAGCTCCTGGCGCTCGTGTCCGTCTTCCTCGCGAGCTGGGGCTGGGACGTCGCGTGGGAGACCCTCGGCGGCGGCCGTACTCCGGGCAAGCGGCTCGCGGGGATTCGGGTTGTCCGCGCGGACGGCGGTCCGCCGGGGCTCCTCGATTCCCTCGTCCGGAACCTGCTGCGCGCGCTGGAGCTCCCGCTGCTCTACGCGCCGGCGATCCTCATGGTGGCGCTCGGGGAACGACGGCAGCGGCTCGGCGATCTGGTGGCGGGCACGCGGGTCGTGCGGCAGCGGAGGTTTGACCTGTCCCGATACGACGTCGCCGCAGACGGAGCCGCCGCGCTCCTCCGCTTCCCGCAGCTCCGCGGGCGGGCGACGCTCGCCGCCGAGGAATACGAGCGCACCCTGGGCTTCCTCCTGCGCCGGTCGGAGCTCGATCCGACCGCGCGCGGGCGCGTGGCAGAGAAGCTCGCGCGCGCGCTCGCGGCGCGTCTCGGCGTCGAGGCGCCTGCGCCGGCGGACGCCGAGCCCTTCCTCGAGGCGCGCGTTGCCCGCGCGGCGGAGGGCCGGTGAGCGAGCGCAACGTCGCGGCCTTCGTGCGCGCGCGGCGCGCGGCGTGGGAG
>JAEZXM010000567.1 GCA_023419875.1 Pseudomonadota bacterium
GATCTGCGCCGAGCGGCGGCGGCCGTGCGCGGCGGCCTCCTCCATCAGCGCGCGGCCGATCCCGCGGCGGCGTGCCTCGAGCGCGACGGCGATGTTGAGCACGTGCACCTCGTCGTGCACGAGCCAGTAGACGACGAATCCGACGATCCGCTCGGCACGCGGACCGTCGTCCTCCGTCGCGAGCAGCACGGTGGACCACGCGTGCGAGAGCTCCCGCTCGAGCAGCTCGCGCGACCAGGGGTGCTGGAAGCCGTCCTTCTCGATCTCCACCACCCGCGTCAGGTCCTCGGCTCGCATGCGCCGGAAGCGCAGGCGGGCCGTGCCGGCGGCGGGCGGGTCCACCGGACGGCGCATCAGGGCCTTCCTCCGGGGAGCGCGAGCGCCGGGTCGAGGATCCGGACGTCGGCGCGCGCGCGCAGCTCGGCAAGCAGCGCGCGGACGGCCTCCTCCACCCGGAGCTCGGCCAGCCGCGCGCGGACGGCCTCCCGCGCGGCTCGGCTCTCGACGGCCAAGCCCTCCGCCCGCGCGAACGCCTCGACGTCGGCGTCCTCCACCGTGCCGCCGCGACCGATCCGCGACTCGAGGTACCGCTCCACCCGGCGGGTGCGCGCCAGCACGGCCGCGATCTCCTCCTCGGTGAGCGCCGTCGAGGCGAGGAACCGCGCCCACGCGGAACGATCCGGAAAGCGCGCCCGGAACCGCCGCAGCTCGGCGGCGGCCTGGTCGCGCGTCGGCTCACCGAGCTGGAGCCGGACCGCGTCGTCCGAGAGCAGGGTCTGGTCGATCAGCCAGGCAAGGGTGGCGGCGAGGACGCTCGCGTCGAGCGGCCGGAAGGCCGCCTCCACCGCGCCGCGGGAGACGAGCACGATCCGCGCCTCCTCGGTCAGGCGCGTGAGGGTGATGACCTTTGGTTGCGAGCCGGTGGGATTGCGAACGACCGCCACCACCTCCTCCACGACGGAGGGGTCGAGGGCCGGCCGCGGGGGCGGGGGCCCGGCGGCGAGGAGGATCGCGGCGAACACGGGACCCATCGTAGTCACGGCGCTCCCGAAGTTGGCCCGGCCGGTGGAATCAACGGAAATTGACGACCCGGGAGCAAGCGTTAGGTTCCTTCCGTGCCAGAGCGAGACCTCTACGAGATCCTGGGTGTGTCCCGCAAGGCGAGCGGGGAGGAGCTGAAGCGCGCGTACCGAAAGCTGGCGAAGAAGTATCACCCCGACGTGAATCCGGGGAGCAAGCCGGCGGAGGAGAAGTTCAAGGAGGTCACCGCCGCGTTCGAGGTCCTCTCGGACGAGAAGCGCCGCAGGCTGTACGACGAGTTCGGGCCGGACTCCCTCCGCTCCGGGTTCGACGAGAGGCGGGCCGCCGAGTACCGGCGCTGGAAGCGGGAGGGCGCGCCCGAGGGCGGGATGCCCTTCGACTTCGGCGACTACTCGCGGGTGAACGTCGGCGACTTCGGCTCCTTCGACTTCGGCACCATCTTCGGCGACCTCTTTGGCGGCGCCCGGGGCCGTGGCCGCCAGCCGGGGCCGATGCCCGGCGCCCGGGCCGACGCCGAGATCCAGGTGGACCTCCGCGACGCGGTGGTCGGCGCGGAGCGCGACATCCGCCTCGACGGCCGCACGCTGCGCGTGAAGATCCCCGCCGGCGTCACCGACGACGACCAGATCCGCCTCGCCGGCCAGGGCGGCGCCGGCGCGCGCGGGGGCCCGGCGGGCGACCTGTTCCTCACCGTGCGCCTGCGGCAGCACCCGCACGTCCGGCGGGACGGTAAGGACCTCTCCATCGATCTCCCGCTCACCGTGCCCGAGGCGGTGAAGGGGGCCGAGGTGGATCTGCCGACCTTCGAGGGGCCGGTGCGGCTCCGGGTGCCGGCGGGCGCGCAGACGGGGATGAAGCTCCGCCTCCGCGGCCGGGGGATGCCGGACCTGCGCGGCGGTCCGCGTGGGGACCTCTACGCGGTGGTGCAGGTGGTCCTGCCCGAGCCGAGCGAGGCGCTGCGCGAAGCGGTGGCTCCCCTGGAAGCCCTGTACAAGGGCGATCCGCGCGCCGGCATCTCGTTGTAGAACCCTCGGCCATGGGACTGTTCGACCTGTTCGGCTCGAAGGAGGACCGCGAGAAGAGCGCGATCCAGCGGCTGGCGAAGAAGGTCACCGAACGCTACGGCCCGCCCGAGAACCGGCAGAAGGCGATCGAGCAGCTCGGCGCGCTCGGCACCCCGGAGGCGCTGCGCGCGCTCTGCCGCCGGTTCACCGTCCACGCCGAGCCCGGGATCACCGACGGCGAGGAGAAGGAGCGCACCCGCGGGATCCTGGTGGAGGCGGGAGACGTCGCGGTCGAGCCCCTCTCCGAGTTCGTCCGGCTCCAGGAGTCCGGGGTGGCCTGGGGGCTGCGCGCGCTGGCCGAGATCTGGTCGTCCGAGAAGGTGACCGGGTTCGTGCTCGAGGAGCTGGCGCGGCTCTCGCGCGAGTACACCCGCGATCCGGACAAGAAGCTCGTGCTGCTCACCTGGCTCGTCGAGCACCAGGACGGCGCGCCGCCCGGAGACGTCCCGGGCGCGCTCCTGCCGCTGCTCGAGGACTTCTCCGACGACGTGCGCATCTGCGCGGTCCGTGCGCTCGCGGTGCGCGCCCCCGCCGATGCCGTGCGCGAGGCGTT
Organism: Pseudomonadota bacterium; assembly: GCA_023419875.1. GTDB lineage: Bacteria > Myxococcota > Myxococcia > Myxococcales > Anaeromyxobacteraceae > Anaeromyxobacter. The sequence goes on from JAEZXM010000567.1 coordinate 2,659, forward strand.
CATCCAGCTCCTGCTCAGGGACCGCGACAACGCGCGGGTCCGCGGCGAGGTGCTCGAGGCGATGGCCCGCATCGGCGCCGACGTGAAGGGTTATCGCCCCACGGTGGAGACGCTCCTCGTCGAGCCGTACTACCTGGACCGCGAGGGTCGCGTGAAGAAGCGCGGGTGAACGGACTGTCGGAGCCCACCCCGAGCCGCTACACTCCCCCCGTGAGGAACGCCACCGAGCCGCAGCCGGGCGCGGTCCCCTCGAGACCGCAGCCGAGGCGATCGGGCTTCCTCGGGCGGTGGTTCGAGCCCGTTCGGATCGCGAAGGACTCCGCCTCGACGCTCGCCGAGCAGGCGGCACGCGGCAGCCTGGTGTTCGTGATGCGGTCGCCGGGCCTGCTCAACTTCCTCTATCTCCGCTGGTTCCTCCGACGGCACGGGCTGCCGCCGCTCAAGGCGGCGCAGGGGTTCCCCGGCCTGTTCGGCTGGCTGGCACGCGTGCGGCGGACCCGGCGCGCGCTCGAGGACGCGGTCGCGGGCGGCGCCGCGAGCCTCGTCTTCCTCGGCCGCAAGGTGCCCGTCCGAGAGCCCTTCGCGACGCTGGTCCGGCTCCAGCGCAACCTCTACCAGCCGGTGCTCCTCGTGCCGGTGCTGCTCGTCTGGAGCCGCCGCGCGCCCAAGCTCGAGGGGTCGATCTGGGACGTGCTCTACGGAACGCCCGACTCGCCCAGCGTGCTCGCCAACGCGATCGCGTTCCTGCGGAACTTCCGGCGTGCGCTGTTCGAGGTGGGCTTGCCTCTCGACCTCAAGGCGTTCGTCGCCGACCGCTCCGCCGAGCCGGACGCGATCGTGGCGCGCAAGGCCCGCGGCGTCCTCCACCATCACCTCGCCCGCGAGTTCCGGACGGCCGTCGGCCCGCCGCTCAAGGCGCCCTCGCGCGTGAAGGAGAAGGTCCTCCGCGACCGCACGCTCCGCGCCACGCTCGAGGCGGTCGGGCGCGAGACCGGCCGGAGCCCGGAGTCCCTCCAGACCGAGGCGGCCCGAAATCTGAAGGCGATCGCGAGCCGCTACGATCCACTCTTCGTGCGCCTCCTCCGGCCGTTCCTGGCCTGGATGTTCCGGCGGCTCTACAAGAGCGTCGAGGTGGACGAGGAAGGGCTCGCCCGGCTGCGGCGCGCGTCGGCGGAGGCGCCGATCGTCCTCTGTCCGAGCCACAAGAGCTACGTCGACTTCCTCGTGGTGCCCTGGCTCCTGTACGAGAACGGGATGACGCCGCCGCACGTGGCGGCCGGGATCAACCTCGCCTTCTGGCCCTTCGGGGCGCTGGCCCGTCGGGGCGGCGCCTTCTTCATCCGGCGCAAGGTGAAGGGCGACCGGATCTACACCGCCGTCCTCCGCGCCTACGTGAAGCTCCTCCTCCGCGACCGTTTCCCGCAGGAGTTCTACGTCGAGGGTGGGCGGAGCCGCACCGGCAAGCTCCTCTTCCCCAAGACCGGCCTCGTCTCGATGGAGGTGGACGCCTGGCTCGACGGCGCCGCCGACGACGTGCTGTTCGTCCCGATGGCGATCGACTACGAGCGGCTCATCGAGGCCGGCAGCTACGTGCGGGAGCTCGAGGGAGGCGAGAAGCAGCAGGAGAGCTTCCGGGGCCTGCTGCAGGCGGTGAGGGTGCTGTTCCACCGCTACGAGCGGCTCCACGTCCAGTTCGAGGAGCCGATCTCGCTGCGTGCGCTCGCCCGGGAGCGGCTCGGCCACCGCGCCGGCGCGCTCACGCTCGACGAGAGCTGGGAGGGCGAGAGCACCCGCTCCTCGACGGCGATCGCCGCGCCCGGACGCGAGGGCGCCGGCGACCCCGGTAAGCGGCGGCTGGTCCAGGCGCTTGCGAACCGGATCGCCTACGGCATCAGCCGCGCGGTGACGATCACGCCCGTGGGCCTGGTCGCCGCCGCCTTGCTCTCCCATGTCCGTCGCGGCATCGCCGCCGCGGAGGTCTCGCGCCGCATCTCTCTCCTGCGCACGCTCGCCGTCGACGACGGCGCCCGGCTCGCCGCCGGCCTCGCCGAGGCCCCCACCGATCCGCGCCAGCCCGGGCCGATCCGCGACGCCATGGACGGGCTCGTCGGCCTCCTCCTCGTCCGCGAGCAGCGCGCCGCCGAGGAGACCATCTACCAGGTGCCGGACGAGCGGCGCACCTTCCTCGACTACCACCGCAACGCCGTCATCCACCGTTACGTCGCGCCGGCGCTGGTCGCCGCCGCCGTCCGCGGCCATGGCGCACAGACGGGCGAGGCGGTGCGGGGCCGGGCGCTCTGGCTCTCGCGCCTCTTCAAGCTGGAGTTCCTGTACCGGGTGGGCGCGCGGTTCGACGAGGTCTTCGGCGAGAACGCGGCGCTGCTCCTCCGGCTCGGGGCGATCGACCGGGTCGAGGAGGAGCTGCGGCCGGGGTCGGACGCGGAGACGCTCGCCTTCCTCGCCGAGCTGGTGCGCCCGTATCTGGAGTCGTACCGGATCGCGACCTCCGCCGCGCTGGCCGTCGCGCGCAGGTTCCCGATGGAGCGGCGCGCCCTCCTCCGCGAGGCCATGGAGCGCGGGCGCGCCTCGTACCTCTCCGGCGAGGTGGTGCTGCGCGAGTCGCTCTCCAAGGCGACGCTCGGGAACGCGATCGAGTGGATGGTGGATCAGGGAATGCTCCTGGAGCTGGACGGGGGGCGCCTGCGGCTGCCGAAGCAGGGGAGCGAGGCGCTGCAGCTCGTGGTGGAGGAGATCGGGCGGCACCTGGTGTAGAACCCGGCCATGTCCGACCTCGACCTCGCGAAGGCCATGGACACCGCCCGCCGCGCGGTGGAGGCCGCCTCCCAGGCGACGCTCGCCCACTTCCGCCGCGGCGTGCGCGTCGAGGTGAAGCCGGACCGGACGCCCGTCACGCAGGCCGACCGCGACTCCGAGGCCGCGATCCTCTCGGTGGTGCGCGACGCCTTCCCCGATCACGGCTTCCTCGGCGAGGAGACGGGCGCACACGCCGGCTCGGAGCGGAGCCGCTGGATCGTGGACCCGCTCGACGGGACCAAGGGGTTCACCCGCGGTCGCGGCTTCTGGGGGCCGCTGGTGGCGCTCGAGCACGACGGACGGATCGTGGCCGGGGCGATGGCGCTCCCCGCGCTCGGCGAGACGTACTGGGCGGCGCGCGGGCTCGGCTGCTGGATGTCCGCCGGTGGTGCGGCGCCGTCCCGGCTCTCGGTGTCCGGGATCGCCGACTGGCAGGACGCGACCCTCTCGCTCGGGGAACCGCACGTCCTCTTCCGTCCGCCCATGCTGGAGCGGATCGGCCGGCTCGCCACGAGCTGCGCCTGCGCCCGCTGCTACGGCGACCTCGCCGGCTGCGCGCTCGTCCTGCGCGGCCAGGCCGAGGCGTGGGTCGAGGCCGGCGTGCAGATCTGGGACCTCGCCCCGCTCGCCATCCTGGTCGAGGAGGCGGGAGGCCGGTTCACGGACCTCGAGGGGACGCCGACGCACGCGTCGGGGAGCTGCGTGGCCTCGAACGGGAAGGTGCACGAGCACGTGCTCGCCGCGCTCGCCGGGCAGCTCGCCTAGGTCCCCACGGACATGACCGACATCCGACCGCTGCACGGCGAGGCAAACCTCCGCGCCGCCGCCGAGCTCGCCGCCGCCCAGCACGAAGCGCTCCGGGCGCGGCGGCCCTTCCTTCCGGCGCGGGGCGCCGCACACTTCCTGCCCAGGATCGGCTGGGTGGCTGACCGCGGCCCCGTGCTCGGCTTGTGGACGGGCTCCGCCCTCGCCGCGTTCCTGGGCGGCTTCCCTCTCGACGACTACCGCAACGAGGGACCGGCGACGCTCGCACCCGACTGGTGCCACGGGATCGCGCCCGGCGTGGAACCGCGCGCCGCGATCCGCGTGCTCTATCGCGAGATCGCCCCGCGCTGGACGGCGCTCGCCGGCAGGATCCACGCGATCTGCGTCTACGACGGCGAGGACGGTGTCCTCGAGGGCCTGGGCCTCTCCGGGTTCGGGCGGTTCCTGATGGACGCCGCGCGCCCGGTGAGCGATCTGCTGCCCTCGGCCGGCGCTCCCGCCGGCGACGGCGGCATCCGCGTGCGGCGCGCGGGTCCACAGGACGCGGAGGTGCGCGCGGCGTTCACGACCGCGCTCGCGGCCCACATCGGAGCCTCGCCGATCTTCATGCCGAACACCCGCGGCACGGCCGCGGCGCAGTGGCCTGCGTTCTTCGACGCGCCGAAGGCGGTCGCCTGGATCGCCGAGCGCGACGGCGCGCCGGTGGGCTTCATCCGGGCCCAGGC
>JAEZXM010000572.1 GCA_023419875.1 Pseudomonadota bacterium
GTGGTTCGACAGGCTCACCACGAGCGGACCACCAAGGCACCCGCTCGCCCTGAGCCTGTCGAAGGGCGAGCGGGGCTCGGGGCATCCGAGCGCCGCTGCCATGCATCAGGCGCCTGACGCCTGCCTCAGATCTTGAACCGGCGGACCTCGCCGCGCAGCACGTCGGCCTGGTTCGCGAGCTCGCCGATCGCCGCCTCGAGGTCGCGGACCGAGGTGGTCTGGGCCTCGGCCACCTGCTTGATCTGCACCACCGCGGTCATGACCTGCTCCGAGCCCTTGGTCTGCTCCTTCTGGGCGCGGTTCAGGTGATGGACCATCTCGGAGATCGACTCGATCGCCCGGGTGATCTGCTTCGACCCGCGCGACTGCTCCTGCGCCGAGCGCTCGACGTGCTTGGTGATCGCCTTCATCTTCTCCGCGCTCTTCATGATCTGCTCGGAGCCGCGGGCCTGCTCGGCGGTGGCGGTGGCGATCTGCTGGACGGTCTCGGCGATCCGGTTGATCGCCACCGTCACCTGCTTCGAGCCGCGCGCCTGCTCGATGGTGGCGCGGGCGATCGCCTTCACCATGTGCGTCGACTTCTGCGAGGACTCCTGGATCTTCTTGAGCGCCGTCTCCGCCTCCTGCCCGAGCCGCACGCCCTCCTCGACGTTCCGCACGCCCCGGTCCATCGAGGAGACCGCCTGCTTCGACGACTCCTGCACGGAGCGGATGAGGTCGGCGATCTCCTTGGTGGAGGCGCCGGTCCGCTCGGCGAGGTCCTTGATCTCGTCGGCGACCACCGCGAACCCCTTGCCGTGCTCGCCCGACTGGGCGGCGAGGATGGCGGCGTTCAGGGCGAGGAGGTTCGTCTGCTCGGCGACGTCGTCGATCACGTTCAGGATGTTGCCGATGGCGGCGATCTTCTTCCCCAGCGCCTCGATGACGCCCGCGGCGTCGCGCGAGGACTCCTTGATCTTGTCGATGCCGGCCAGGGTGCGCGAGAGCGCCTCGGCGCCCATCTCCGCGTCGCGCTGCGCCTGCTCGGAGAGCTTGGCCGTCTCGTTGGCGTTGGTCTCGACCTGCGAGATGGAGACGTCCATCTCGTTCATCGACGAGCTCGTCTCCTCGGTCGTGGCCGAGAGCTCCTCGATGTTCTTCGCCACCTCCTTGATCGAGTAGGTCATCTCCTCGATCGCGGCGGTGGTCTCCTCCACGCTCGCGGCGAGGGCCTGGATGTTCTCGGCCACCTCGTCGTTGGTGGCGGCCATCTGGAGGATCGAGGAGGAGGACTCCTCGGCGCTCTGGGCGAGCACCTCGACGTTGTCGGCGATCCCCTTGAGGCTCGAGATCATGTCGCCCATCGACGCGGAGGTGTCGAGCACGCGGGCGGAGACGGTCCCCACGCCCGACGAGACGGAGGACCCGGTCTTGGAGATCCGGTCGATCACCGTCCCCACGCCGCTCGTCACGTTCTGCACGCGGGCGAGGGTCGCGGCCAGGTTCTCGCCGATCCGGTTGAGCGATGCCGCCAGGTTCCCGAGCTCGTCCTCGCTGGGCTTCGGCGCGCGGGCGGTGAGATCGCAGTCCGACACGCGGCGGGCGACCTCGCTCATCTCGTCGATGGGGTGCAGGACGAAGCGGGTGACGATCCAGTACACCGCCACCACCAGCGTCGCCCCGCAGACGAGCATGGTGAGGAGCAGCTTCACGAGCACCTCGCCCCGCCCGACGAGGTTGCCGAAGAGGAGCCAGGCCCCGGCAAGGTAGACGGCCAGGATGACGACCGCGGAGGCGAAGAGGCTCGCCTTCACTCCCATCTTCGCGACGATTCTGGTGGGCATGGGCACCTGGCGAAAAGCGTCCGGACTCCGGACGCTTTTTGGAATGCTACCCGCCGGCGCGCGCGCAGATCAAGGTTCCGCCTCCCCTACGGCTGCTGGAAGAGGTCCTCCACCTGCACGCTCTGCTGGTCCGTCGCCGACAGCGACGGCTCCGTGCCCTGCTTGAAGGGCTCGACGACCCCGCGCTGTCCGTCCGGAACCGCCTTGCCGGTCTCGGGGTCGATCCGGACCATCACCACGCCCGCTGGCGCTTCGAACGGCGGCTGGGGCCGGTCCTGGAGCGCGACCGACATGTAGTCCAGCCAGATCGGCAGCGCGGCGTGGCCGCCGGTCTCGTACCGCCCGAGCGGCGTCTCGTTCTTGTCGTACCCGAGCCACACACCGGTGGCGAGGTCGTGCGTGAACCCCAGGAACCAGGTGTCGAACGAGTCGTTCGTCGTGCCGGTCTTCCCCGCGGCCGGCTTGCCGAGCCGGGCTGCGCGCGCGCCGGTGCCGACCGTCGCCACCTCCTCCATGAGGTGGACGAGGATGTAGGCGCTCCGCTCGTCCATCACCTGCTCGCGCGGGCGCGAGACCTCGGCGACGCCGCCCGCGAGCCGCTCGGAGAGCGGAACCCAGGGATCGCGGTAGTCGGTGTGGTCCTCGAGGACCCGACCGTCGCGGTCGAGGACGCGCTTCACGAACGTGGACGGGCGCCGCTCGCCGTAGCGGGCGAAGACCGCGTAGACGTTGGTGAGCTCCCACAGGTGCACGCAGGACGAGCCGAGCGCGCTGCCGAGCTCGAGCTTCACGGGCGTCGAGAGGCCGAGCGCCTTCGCCCAGTCGGCGAGCACCGGGTAGCCGAGCTTGTTCGCGAGCGCCTCGTACGTCTTCACCGCGGGGATGTTCATCGACTGGACGAGCGCGGTCCGGACGGTCACGTCGCCCTTGAAGTCCTGGCCGAAGTTCTGCGGCTTCCACGAGTCGTCGGTGCTGCGATAGACGAGCGGCGCGTCGGTGAGGATGGTGGCGGGGGTGAAGTCGAGCTTCTCCACCGCCGCCGAGTAGACCACCGGCTTGAAGGCCGAGCCCGGCTGCCGGCAGGACTGGAAGGCGCGGTTGAACTCGGAGGCGTCGAAGTCGTAGCCGCCCACCATCGACGCCACGTAGGCCGTCCACGGATCCACCGCGACGAGCGCGCCCTGGAGCTTCGGCTCCTGCTCCAGCGTGAAGAGGAGCGGCGACTCGGGGACCTCCCGGGGCCGGCCGAGCGGGAACGCGGCCTCGCGGTCGACGAGCTCCTTCCGCTCCACCCGGCGCAGGACCACCACGTCGCCCGACCGGAGCGCCGAGGAGACGCGGGAGATGAGCGCCTCCTGGTAATTGAGCTCGGGGTTGGGCTTCCGCGCCCAGCGCATGCCGGCGATGGGCAGAAGGCCGTGGTTCTCGCCCACCTGCACCTCGGCGAGCCCGGCCTTGTCGTCCACCTTCCGCACGACGCCCACGCAGTACTGGCCGGAGGTGATCTCGCCCTTGGGCCACGCGCGGGCGAGCGTCGCCTGGAGCTTCGCCGCGTCCTCGCCTTCGACGTGGCCCGCCGGCCCGTAGAAGCCCTGCCGATGGTCCACCTCCTGGAGCCCCTTCAGCATGGCCGCCTGCGCGGCGCGCTGCTTCTCGAGGTCCATGGCGAGCTCCACCCGGAGCCCGTCGGAGAGGAGCCGCTCGTTCCCGTACCGCTCCACCACGTGCCGGCGCCCATGCTCCACGTAGAAGGGCGCGGTCTCGCGGAAGACGTCGTCCACCCCGAACACCTCGATGGGCGCGCGGTTCCCGGCGTCGCGCTCCTCGTCCGAGATCATCCCCTCCTCGAACATCCGCCGGAGCACGTAGCGCCGGCGCGCCTTGGCCGGACCCTCCGCCCCCTCGACCTCGGTGCCGTCCTCGGTCCGGCGGAACGGCGAGTAGCGCGAGGGCGCCTGCGGGAGGCCAGCGAGGAGGGCCGCCTCGGGGAGCGTCAGGTCCTCGACGTTCTTCCGGAAGTAGTTCTCCGCCGCGGCCTGGACGCCGTAGGAGTGGTGTCCGAGGTAGACGCCGTTCAGGTAGAGCCAGAGGATCTGCTCCTTCGTGAACGCGCTCTCGAGCCGCCGTGCGAGGATGAGTTCGCGGATCTTCCGCCCCAGGCTCCGCCGCGTCCCCTTCTCGAACCCCTCGGCGCTGATCAGGATCGACTTCGCCGTCTGCTGGGTGATGGTCGAGCCGCCCTGGATGTTCTTGCGCAGGACGTAGGTGTTGAGCGCCGCGCGCAGCGTGCCCTTGAGGTCCACGCCCCCGTGCGCGAAGAAGTTCTGGTCCTCGGAGGCGACGAACGCCTGGACGAGCTGCTTCGGGACCCGCTCGTACGGGACGACCTTGCGTCGCTCGCGGAAGAACTCGCCGGAGAGCTGTCCGTCGGCGGAGATCATCTCGGTGACGACGGGCGGCCGGTAGCTGTCGAGCGTCGGGATCTCCGGCAGGCCGCTCGAGAACCAGAACCAGCCGAAGACGACGGCCGCGATGGTGAAGTTCACGAGCGCGATCGCGGCGAAGAGGGCCCAGCGGAGGACCCGGCGGCCGAACGGGCGGCGGCGAGGCAGGCCGGTGAGGACCATCCGAGGTCGGACAGGGTCCCGGGGAGGGCCGGCGGGCTCCTGGGACTCGTTGCGATCCATGGGCACGCCAATCTAGACGACGGCCGGCAAATGCGAAACCCGCTCACGGGTGCTTGCGCGGGGCGGCGGCGCCCGGCGGCAACGCCAGGTTTGCCCGGGAGAGCACCTCCGCGAGCTCGGGCGGCACCGGCGCCTCGAGGCGCAGCGGCGCGCCCGTCGAAGGGTGCGGCAGCGTGAGCTTCCAGGCATGGAGCCCCATGCGCCGCAGCCCCCAGCGCGCCCGTGCGAGCCGGTTCCAGGCGAAGTCGCCGTAGCGCCGATCGCCGGCCACGGGGTGTCCGACCGCCTCGAGGTGACGCCGGATCTGGTGCGTCCGGCCGGTCTCGATCTCCACCGTGAGGAGCGAGACCTCCTTCGTCGAGGCGATGACCTTCCAGCGCGTCACCGCCTCCTGGAAGTTCACCCCGCGCGCGGCCTTCGAGCGGGCGGTCTGTTCGTGCTCCGAGAGCGGGAGATCGATCGTGCCCGCCTCGCGCGGCATCTTCCCCTTCACGAGCGCGAGGTACGCCTTCCGCATGCCTTCGCCGTCCGTGAAGATCTCGCCGAGCCGGACCATCGCCTTGCGGTGCTTGGCGACGATCACCACGCCCGAGGTCTCGCGGTCGAGCCGGTGGGCGGGGGAGGGACGGAACTCGGTGGGCGGGAGGTCCGGCGTCCGGAGATACGCCCGCGCCATCTCGACGAGCGTCGCCCCCTCGATCCCCGTGCCGGGGTGGGCGGCGAGGCCCGCCGGCTTGTCCACCGCGAGCACGTCGGCGTCCTCGTACAGGACGCCGAAGGTGACCGCCGGCCGGCCGCCGCCGGCTTCGCGCCCGGCGGAGGGCGCCTTCGCGAGCAGCCGCTCCTCGTCGCCGCGGATGACCACCACGTCGCCCTCCGCGACGAGCTGCTCGGCGCGGCCGCGGGCGCCGTTCACCCGCACCTTGCGGGTGCGGAACATCTTGTAGACGTGCGAGAGGGGGACGTCTCGCAGGGCCTTGCGGACGAGCTTGTCGAGCCGCTGCCCGGCCGCGTCGGCGGAGACGGTGAGCTGGATCACGGCCGTGGTTCTACAGGCTCACGCGCGGGAACGCACGATCCGCGCCGCGAGCGGACCGTCCACCTCGCCCCGCTCGCCGCAGGTGGAGCGCCGGGCGGTGAACCTGCGCTCGATCTCGGCGGCCAGCCCCTTCGCGTCGATCCCGTGCTCGGAGAGCCGGGTCTTCATGCCGAGCTCCCGGAAGAACGCCTCGGTCCGGTCGATCGCGGCCTCGGCGGTCTCCACCCCGAAGACCCGCTTCCCGTACTGGACGAGCTTCGCCCGCTTCTGCTCGATCCGCTCGCGCAGCGCGCCCGGGAGGATGATCGCGAGGGTCACGCCGTGATCCAGGCCGTGGATCGCGGTGAGCTCGTGGCCGATCATGTGCGTCGCCCAGTCCTGGTCCACGCCCGAGCCGATCGTGCCGTTGAGGGCCTGGGTGGCGCACCACATGAACGTCGCCCGCGCGTCGTAGTCGGGCGGATCGGCGACGATCCTCCCGGCCTGCTCGATGAGGGTCGAGAGGATGGCCTCCGCCTGGCGATCCTGGAGCGGGGCGCCGAGGGTGGTCGCGTACTGCTCGACCACGTGCACGTAGGTGTCCACGATCCCGTTCACCACCTGGCCGCGCGGCAGGCTGAAGGTGGTCGCCGGGTCGAGGATCGAGAAGACGGGGAAGCAGCAGGGCGCGCCGAAGTGAAACTTCTCGCCCGTCTGCCGCCGCGAGATGACCGCGGTCGGGTTCGCCTCGGAGCCGGTCGCGGGCAGGGTGAGGACGCAGCCCAGCGGCACGGCGTCCTTCACGCTCGCGCCGTGGTCCCGGAGGATCTGCCAGGGATCCTTCTCCTCCGGGTAGCGCGCCGCCGCGGCGACGAACTTGGTCCCGTCGAGCACCGACCCGCCGCCGACCGCGAGGAGGAAGTCGATCTTCTCCTTACGGACGAGCTCCACCGCCTCGAGCAGGGTCGCGTACTCGGGATTGGCCTCGATCCCCACGAACTCGCGGACGGTCCGGGACCCGAGCGCCGCGAGCACCTGGTCGCGGACGCCGTTCTTGCGGATGGACCCGCCGCCGCTCGTCATGAGCACCCGAGCGTCCTTCGGGACGAGCTTCGAGAGCTCTGCGATCTTGCCCTTGCCGAGGAGGAGGTGCGTGGGGTTCTGGAGCTCGAAGTCGTGCATGGTCCGGCGATAGTACCGCGGACCCGCCGTCCGGCGGCGGCCCGTTCCGCCGCAACCTTACGTCGCGAATGCTACAGCAGCTCGAGCTGCAGCTGCTGCCGCAGCGGCTCGGCCCTCAGCCCCTCGCGCCGGAGAGCGCGCGCGAACGCGTCCGCCTGCCCGTGCACGGTGAGGATCCGCCCCGCGCCCGTGGCCTTGGCGTAGGCCACGAGCGAGGGGAAGTCCGCGTGATCCGAGAGGGGGAACGCGGCATCGACGCCGCGGAACGCGCCGGCGCCGTCGAGCGCCCAGCCGGTGAGCACGGCGGTGCGCCGTCGCCGCACAACGCGCATGGCCGGGCTCCGTGCGAGGTGAGGTGGGCACACGACCACCTCGCCGGGCTCCGGCCCTTCGGGCCCGAGAGCGCGGACGCCCGGGAGCCTCGTCCCGAGCGCCTCGTACACCTCGTTCACGCCGTGCACGACCGGGTGGGTCGCGCAACGGTACCCGCGGTCGCCGAAGTGCTTCAGGATCTCCTGCGCCTTCCCGAGCGCGTAGGCGAGGAGGACCGGCGTCACCCCGTCGGCGAGCGCGTCGTCCACGAACCGCCGGATCGCGGCGAGGACCTCCGCCTTCGGCGGGAAGACGTAGCGCGGCAGGCCGAAGGTGGACTCGAGGACGAGCACGTCGCAGGGCATCACCTCGGCCGGCTCGGCGGCCTCGGTGGGCTCGGTGCAGAGATCGCCGGTGTAGCCGAGGGAGAGACCGCCCTTCGTCACCCGGAGCTGCGCCGACCCGAGGACGTGGCCGGCGGGGAAGAGCTCGAGGGTGAGGTCGCACAGACCGAACGGGCTGCGGTGGGCGGCGGGGAGCTGCTCGGCGCGGGAGCGCTTCGGGGTCCCGAGCCGGTGGCGCACGAGCGCGAGGGTGGCCGCCGTCGCGATCGTCCGCTCGTGGCGAGCGATGTGGTCGCCGTGCGCGTGGGAGACGAAACCGCACGGCACGCGCCGGGTGGCGTCGAGGTGGAGCGCGGAGTTCACGACGCGGAGCCCACCGCGGTGGAGCTCGACGAGGGGCCGGCGCATGGCCCAGGCTTTGTACCTCGCGCGGCCGACAGCGCGCACGCTCGGACGCCCTCGCGGGGTGTCAGCCCGGCCGGGCATGATGCGCCTCCGCACGCGAACGCGCCCCGGGGCGCCCTGGAGGAGGGAAAGATGGAGACCAGACGAGTGATCGACGTGGAGGAGAAGGTACCGCTGCTGCAGGGCATTCCCCTCTCGCTACAGCATCTCTTCGCGATGTTCGGGGCCTCGATCCTGGTCCCGATCCTCTTCAACCAGGCGGCGGGCAAGGAGGTCATCGACCCGGCCCTGGTGCTCCTCATGAACGGGATCGGGACGCTCATCTACCTGTTCATCTGCCGGGGCAAGGCGCCGGCCTTCCTGGGCTCCTCCTTCGCCTTCCTCTCGCCCACCTTCAGCCTCCTCGCCGCCAAGGGCGTGGATGCGGAGCTCAGCTTCGCGCGCGCGGCCGGCGGGTTCGTCGTGGCCGGCCTGGCCTTCATCCTGGTCTCGCTCATCATCCGTTTCGCCGGCCGCAAGTGGATCTCGGTCGTGCTGCCGCCGGCGGCGATGGGGCCCATCGTCGCCCTCATCGGCCTCGAGCTCGCCCACGTGGCGACCGAAATGTCCTTCTACGTGAGGAACCCGGCCACGGGGGCCCTCGAGACGAACGGGCAGGCGACCCTCATCTCCCTGTTCACGCTCGGTGTGGTGATCGTCGGCTCGATGGTGTTCCGGCGTTTCCTCGCCGCCATCCCCGTGCTGATCGGCGTCCTCGCCGGCTACGTCCTCGCCTGGTTCCTCGGGGCCGTGGACTTCCAGGCGGTGAAGGACGCGAGCTTCCTCACCTATCCCAAGCCCGTTCTGCCCGCCTTCGACTGGGCCGCGATCCTCGTCGTGCTCCCGGCGGCCCTCGTCGTCATCTCCGAGCACATCGGCCACCTCTTCGTGACGAGCAACATCGTGGGGAGGAACCTCCTCAAGAACCCGGGCCTCCACAACTCGCTCCTCGGCGACGGCATCTCGACCACGCTCTCGGGGTTCTCCGGCTCCTGCCCGACCACGACCTACGGCGAGAACATGGGCGTCATGGCCATCACCAAGGTCTACTCGGTCTGGGTGATCGGCGGCGCCGCCGTCATCTCCATCGCGCTGGCGTTCTTCGGCCAGGTGCGCGGGGCGATCGCCACGCTGCCCGTCCCCGTCATCGGCGGCATCTCCATGATGCTCTTCGGCGTCATCGCCGCTTCGGGCCTCCGGATGCTCATCGAGGCCCGGGTCGACTACTCGAAGAGCCGCAACCTCATGCTCTCCGCGGTCGTCCTCGTGGTCGGCATCGCGCCCAACGTCGCCATCCCGATCGGCACGACCCAGCTCAAGGGCATGGTCCTCGCGACGCTGGTCGGCATGGTCCTCAGCCTGTTCATCTTCATCCTGGAGCGGCTCGGCGTGACCAACGAGCCGGCGGAACCGCTCACCGACGGCCTCGCGGATGCGCACGAGGCCACGACCAGCGTCTCGAGCGCCGCACCGCAGGTGTAGGCCGCTGTCGCAGGGAGCCACCACCCGACCCCGTGCGCCGCACGGCGGGGTCGGGTGGACCCGTTTCTGGGGTCGAGCGAACTCCTGTAAATTGGGCACATGCCCGAGTTCATCGAGAATCCTCGGCGGTCGCCTCGTGCGCCCGTCCGCTGCGAGGCGCGCGTGGCGCTGCGCGAGGGTGGGTACTGGGCAGGGCCGACCTGCGATTACGGCCCGAAGGGTTGCCAGGTGTCGGCGCCGCTCCGGCTCGAGCCCGGAGCGCGCCTGTTCCTCGAGCTGGTGAACGAGCGGGTGCCCGGGCCCTTCCAGATCTCCGGCCGCGTCGCGTGGTCGAGCATGGAGGCGCCGTGGCGAAGCGGCATCGCCTTCGACGAGGCGAGCGTCGCCCTCGCGGCCCGGTTCTTCGAGCGGCTCGCCGCCGCGTACCCGGGGCTCGACACCTACGGCCGCGCTCCCGACCGGATCCCGGCCGACTGCAGGCTCGCGCCGCTGCCTCCGCCCGCCGTCGAGCCGCTCCTCACCGTCGCCGAGCGCGACGTGCTCCGGGCCGTGGGCGCCGGCACGTCGGTCGCCGAGCTGCGGGCCGCCGTCGGGGAGGCGTGGGTCGAGGGGCAGAACGCGCTGTTCTCGCTCCTCGGCCGCAGGTATCTCGCCCTCGGCGGCGAGAACGTGGACGCCGCGAAGGCGTGGGGGCCGCTGCTGCAGAAGCCGACGGTCGGATCGTAGCGGCGCGTGCCGCCTCGTTAGCGCAGGAGAAGGTAATAGAGTCGCCCCGGCTGCTTCATCCGGCCGGCGGCGTTCTCCGCGTAGGCACCGCTCCCGAAGTAGACGTCGATCCGGGCCGAGGTCCGGATGGCGCCGCCCGCGTCCTGGTCCAGGACGAACCGCGAGAAGGGGCGCATCTCCGCGCTCGAAGCGTCCACCGGGCGGCCCGTCTCGAGGAAGGCGAGCGCGCCCTTCGGGAAGACGCGCGCGTCGGCGGCGATCGTGCGGTCGGGCGTGACCGGGACCCCGAGCGCGCCGGTGGCCGCGTCGGCGAACCGGAAGAAGACGTAGGAGGGGTTTCGCGCGAGCAGGTCTGCCTGCGCGTGGGGGTTGTCCCGGAGCCAGGCGCGGATCGACTGCATCGACACCTGACCGGCGGGGATGGCGCCGCGCTGCACGAGCTCGTTGCCCACGGCCGTGTACCGCTGCCCGTTCTTCCCGGCGTAGGTGACCACCCGGCTCGTGCCGTCCGGGAGCCGGACGACCCCGCTCCCCTGGATCTCGAGGAAGAAGGCGTCCACCGCCGAGTCCACGAAGCAGAGCTCCGCTCCCTGCCCCGAGATCGCGCCGCCGGCGATCTCGGCCCGCGTCGGGTAGGGGACGAGCCGGCCGCCGATCACCCTGCCGATGACGTCGTCCGAGAGCTGCGGGAAGTCCTTCGCCCGGACCTGGACGAGGTCGTCCGGGGCGCGGTGGAGCGGCACCTGGTACGGCCCCTCGCGCGCGAGCGAGCCCCGGAGCTCCGGGAGGTAGTAGCCGGTGAAGAGCACCGTGCCCCTGCCGTCGCCCGTCGAGCGGAAGACGCGGAACTCCCGCCGGAGCGCGTCGGCGAGCGCCGCCGGCGGCGGCCTCGCCCCGGCGAGCTCGCGGAAGCGGACCAGCGTCGCCTGCACCTTCTGGATGGGAACGAGCTCCCGCCCGAAGGCGTACCTCCGGCCGGGATCGGCGGCCGCGAGCCGCGCGAGCACGGCGAGCGACCGCTCCAGGGCGACGTCGAGGCCGGCGTAGTCGAGATCGTCGGCGAAGGCCGGGAACGCGTCCGGAGAAAGCTCCTCGAGCGCCCGGTCGGCGGTCCGCGCGGGAGCAGGCGGGGGGAGCGTCCGGCAGGCGGACGCGAGGAGCGCGGCGGACAGGACGGCGAGGAGAAGGGTGCGCATCGTCTCTCCAACTCCGGGCCCCTGCGGGAATTCCGCCCGGGGGACGGCCCCCCGGGGCCTCACGAAACGGTGAGCGTAGCCGAGCTGCGAGAGTACCGCCGCACCTCGGCCTCGTCCCGGACCACGGCGCCGTCCGCCTCGAGGACCTCGAGGTTCGCCATCACCTCCGACAGGACGAGGAACGTGTCGCCGGGGCGCAGGGTCCGGAAGAGGTGACCGGCGAGCTCGTACGGCGTGCGGGGCACGTCGAGCAGCTCGAGGAGCCGCTCCTGCCTCTTCCGGTAGAAGACGGCGAGGCCGTCGAGCACCGTGCGGTGATCGCCGAACGGCGGTCCGTGCCCGGGAAGGACCCGCTCCACGTCGAGCGCCCGGGTGCGGGCGGCGCTCTCGAGATACGCGAGGAGCGGCCGGAAGAAGCCGTCCTGGCCGTCCGGCCCGAGCTCCATGAGCGGGTTGGGCGAGATGCGCTCGAGCAGGTGATCGTTCGAGAAGAGGAGCCCGCGCGAGCGGTCGAAGAGGCAGACGAGGCCCGGGGTGTGGCCCGGCATGTGGAGGACCTCGAGGTCGAGGTGGCGGGTCCGGATCCGCGTCCCCGCCGCGAGTGGACGGACCTCGGGGATGCGGCGGGCGCGAAAGCCGCGCTCCCCCTCGCCGGCGATCGCGAGGAGGACCTCCACCGGCACGCCGAGCCGCGTGAGGTGCGCGCCGTAGAGCGGCGCCACCTCCCGCCACCTCGGGCCCCCCTCGGCCATCTTCGGGATGTCCGCCGGGTGCGCGAGGACGGGGACCTCGCGGCCGGCGCGCTCCTGCACGAACCGCACGCCGCCGAAATGATCCACGTGACCGTGGGTGACGACGATCCGGCGGACGTCCTCGAACCGACGTCCCGCCGCGTCCAATCCGGCGGCGAGCGCCGCGGTCGCCTCGTCGGACCCGTACCCCGCGTCCACCATGAGGAGGCCGCCGTCGGCGTCCTCCACGAGGTAGACGTTCACGGGACCCCCCGCCTGCGGGAAGGGGATCGGGACGGGGATCCGGTGGATCCCGAGCGCGGCGAGCTCCTGGGTGTGCGTCCTTCGGGGCACGGGTCGGACCAGGCGGGATCTTGCGCAGCGCGCCATGGTCGCGCAACCGGGGCGTGCGCCCTCGCCTCGACGGGGGCGGAGTGGGCCGATGCACCCTGCCCGTGTCACTCTCGGTGACGCGCCGCGTCCCGGGCGGGAGGGGGGCGCGTTTTGCTGTCCGTCAGCCTTGACTTCAGGGTCAGCCGGCCACAAATCCCGGACGGTCCCTTCCCTTCCGGGTCTCGGATTCACCCACAGTCACACAGCAGAGGAGGCCGCCGATGCTCGTCCGCCGCTCTGTCCCGCTCCTCGTTGCCGGCGTCCTCGCCGCGGCCGGGTGCAAGGACGTCAACCAACGTGATCCCGCTCCGCTTCTCGCGCTGGCCACGTTCGACCCCACCACCGGATCGATCCCGTTGCCCAACGATCTCGCCCTCCGTGCCGCTCCGAACCTTCCCGACGGGGACACCAAGACGGCGCTGCTCGGGCTCATCATCGCCGGCGGATGGCCCAACGTGCTCGTTCCCGAGGCGTGGGGACCCGGGATCACCGTCCCGATCCGCGCGGAGGGGTTCGTTGCCGGCACCGGCGCGTACTCGCCCACCGATCCGCCGACCGGGATCGACGTCGCGACGGTCACCGACGACACCGTCGCGATCGTCCGGATCGACGGGACCCCCACGAGGGTCCCGGCGGCCTACGCCGGGTACGCCGCGGGCGCCCAGGCCGGCACCCTCGTCCTCGTGCCGACGGACGGCACCGCTCCGCTCGCGGCGCTCCAGCCCGGGCGGTATGTCGTCGCGGTGCGCGGGGGCGACGAGGGCGTCCACGTCCTGTTCGGCGACCAGCGCGTGCCGCTGGAGGCCGATCGCCCGATCGCTCTCGTCGCGCCCAACCTCGATCTCACCCAGCCCGAGAACCAACCCTCGGGCGGGCTGGCGCCGGCGCAGATCGCCGCGCTCGAGTCGCTGCGCGCGTCGTTCGCGCTGCCACTCGACTGGGGCCTCGTCGACGACGAGACGACCTGTCGGAACAACGTCCCGATGCAGCCCTCGACGACATTCCCGGGCCGATGCTGGCTCCCGGCTCCATCCGGGAGCATCACCCCCGCCTTCGACGCCGTGAATCAGTACTTCCCGCACGAGGAGATCGCGAGCATCCAGACGTTCGAGCTGTTCAACGCGATCCCCTCCCTCCAGGACGAGGTGACGCCATGAAGAGGCTCCTGCTCCTCGCGATCCTCTCCCCGGCCGCCGTCCTCGCGAACGGCTACGACGTACCGAACGTGAACCCACGCGATCTGGCGCTCGTCGGCTCCGCCGTGGCCGCGCAGGCCGACGCCGCTGCGGCCTACGCCAACCCTTCAGCGCTCTCGAAGGTGCGCGGGCTCGACATCAACGCCGCGGTCTCCGGCCTCTTCCTCGGGACGGACTGGAGAGGGGGCGGCACGCTCGCCGGCGCGAGGGAGTCCACCGAGTCTCCGCCCGTGCCCCCGGTCTCGATCTTCGCCGCCTACGGGTTCGAGCTCGGCGGGCGGAACGCCGGCGTCGGCTTCGGCATCAACACCCCGGGCGGCGGAAACGTCTTCTGGGAGGACGAGTGGGAGGGCCGCGGCCGGATCATCACCGTCGACCGGAAGATCTACGCCGCCTACCTCACCGCCGGCTACGAGGTGATCCCGAACCTCCGCCTCGGCGGCGGCCTCGTCTACTACTACGGCACCGAGTACCTGAAGCAAGGCGTTCAGCCCTTCCCGAACGCCTTCGGCGAGCTCTCCACGCGGGGTGGCGCCCTCTCCTTCGACCTCGCCGCCGAGTACACGCTGCCGAACATCCCCCTCACCATCGGCGCCGACTTCAAGTACCAGGGCAAGATGGAGCTCTCGGGTGACGGCAAGTTCGTCGTGCCCGGCGGCGTCCTGCCGGGCGACCCCGAACCGCCGCTCGACCAGGACGTGGAGCACGAGCTCACCTTCCCGAGCGTGCTCAACGTCGGCCTCGCCTACCGCATCAACGATCCATGGCTCGTGACCTTCGGGTTCACCTGGAACGACTACTCGGTCTACACGGACGACACCTTCGTCGGGAGCCGGGGCACGACCATCGTCGTTCCGCGCAACTACGGCGACGGCTACGTCTTCCGCGTCGGCGCCGAATACACGTTCCGCGAGAATCTGAAGTTCCGCGCCGGCATCCTCCGGGACATCTCCGGCATCGACGAGGACTTCGCCTCGCCCACGCTGCCCGATTCGAACGCCTGGGCGGGCGGGCTCGGCGCCTCCTGGGCCATCCGGCCCAACCTGGCGGTGAACGGGGCGCTCTTCTACGCGCGCCTGGACGAGCTCGAGGCGTCGGGCGAGGCGTTCCCGGGGAGCTACCGGACCAACGTCTGGATCGTCTCCGCCGGGCTCTCCTGGCGGCCGGGTCTGGACTAGGCGTTCGGAGCCGGCGACGGCGCCGGCTCCTCGTTGTACTTGCGCGCGGCCCGCTCGCCCAGTGCGGTGAGCACCGAGCGGGCGAGGCCGCGGCGGAAGAGCTCCGCCGGCAGCGGCATCCGCTCGTCGCCCTTCTCGTCGAGCGGGCTGCCCGGGAGGAGCCGGTTGAGCCGCCCGAGCGTGCCGACGAGCGGGCCGGGGAAGAGCGCGTGGACGAGCCGGAGGAGCTTCGCCGGCGCCCCGAGGACGAGGAACCGCTCCCCACGCTCCACCGCGCGCACGATCCGTCGCGCCGCCCCGGCCGCGCTCAGGGTGAGCACCGGCAAGGACGCCGCCACCGAGAAGAGGCTCGCCTCGGCGTGGCGCCGGCCCTTCACGAGCGCGCGCTTGAAGGAGCCGGTCCGCATGAGCCCGGGCACGACCGTCACCACCAAGATCCCGTACTTGGCCGCCTCGGCGGCGAGCGCCTCGGACCAGCCGCGCATGGCGAACTTGGCCGCCGTGTACGGCGCGAGGTGCGGCACCGCCACCGCCGCGCCGATCGAGGTGACGTTCACGACGACGCCGCGCCGCCGCGCGCGCATCCCCGGAAGCACCGCGTCGGCGGCATGGAGCGCCCCCCAGAACATCGTGTCCATCGCGCGCTGGTAGTCCTCGAGGCCCATGGTCTCGGCCGGCCCGACCATGATGACCCCGGCGTTGTTCACGAGCAGATCCACCGGCCCGAGGTTCTCCTCGATGTCCGCGACGAGTGTCCGCATCCCCTCGCGGTCGGTCACGTCGCACGGCAGGGCGGTGGCATCGATCCCCTCCGCGGCGAGCTTCGCCCGGGCGCGCTCCAGCTCCTCCTCGTCACGCGCGCAGAGGACCACGCGCATGCCCCGCCGCCCCAGCTCCCGGGCGACGAGCAGGCCGAGCCCGCGCGAGCCCCCGGTGACGAGCGCGATGCCGCCGGCGAGCCGCTGCGGGCTCCGCAGGGAACGGGCGAAGAGATAGGCCGCGCCGCCGGCGGCGAAGGCGAAGAGCGGGAGGGTGCGCCGAAGGGACATGGTACCTCCGGGGCAACATGCGCATCCGTGCCCCGTGAGGCCGAAACGCACCTCGGAACCGCATCCTTCCGCACGCCCCGCGCGGATGCTGCCGCATCAAGGGCGCGGCCGCGCTCGCGCCGCTCGAGCGGCTCGCGGGGTGGCGAGCTCGACCCAGACGCCGAGCAGGTTCCGCACCGTCGCGAGCGACTTCTCGAGCCCCTCGACCGAGAGCCACTCGGTGGGCCCATGGAAGTCGTGCCCACCGGTGAAGACGTTGGGCGTCGGGATCCCCATGGCCGTGAGGTGCGCGCCGTCGGTGCCGCCGCGGACCGGGACCCAGACCGGGTGGAGCCCGGCCCGGCGCGTCGCCTCCTCCAGCGCCGCCGTGACACGAGGATCCCGCGCGAGCCCGTCCCGCATGTTCCGGTAGCTCTCCTTCACCGCGAGCTCGAGCCGCGCCCCGGGGTGGAGCCGCCGCACCTCGCCGAGGATCCGCTCGAGCAGCTTCCGCTGGCCGGCGAGGCCCGCGGTCTCGAAGTCCCGGAGCGAAACCCGGAGCGTCGCCTCGGCCACCGTCCCCTCGGCCGCGTAGGGGTGCAGGTACGGCTCGCGCCCCTCGGTGGTCTCGGGGGCCATGTCCCGCGGGAGCCGGGCGACGACGTCGGCGAGCACCCGGATCGCGTTCACGAGCCGCCCCTTGGCGGTGCCGGGGTGGATCGACCGTCCGTGAACGGTGATGGTCGCCTGGTCGGCGCTGAAGGTCTCCCGGTCGAGCACCCCTTCCTCGCCGCCGTCCACGGTGTAGGCGACCTCGGCGCCGAAGGCCTCGAGGTCGAGATGTTTCGTCCCGTTTCCGACCTCCTCGTCCGGGGTGAAGCAGAGCCGGATCTCGCCGTGCGGGCGCGCGGCGCCGCGGAGGAGCTCCTCCGCGAGCGCCATGATGACGGCGATGCCGGCCTTGTCGTCCGCGCCGAGGAGCGTCCTGCCGTCGGTCGTGACGATCCGCTTGCCGACGCACTTTCGAAGCGCGGGGCTCTCCCGGACCCGGAGGACGACGCCATTCCCGAGCTGGACGTCACCACCCGCGTACGTCCGGACCACCGGGCGGACGCCGGCTCCCGGCGCCGAGGGTGCGGTGTCGAGGTGGGCGACGAGGCCGAGGATCGGGATGCGCCCGCGGGCGGGGTGGCCGGGCGGCAGGTTCGCCGGGATCCGGGCGTAGACGTAGCCATGGCCGTCCACGCGGGCCCGGGCGCCCATGACCCGGAGCTCGTCGCGCAGGAGACGCGCGAGGACGCGCTGCTTCTCCGTGCTCGGGACGGTCTCGACCTCCGCCTTCGACTGCGTGTCGATCCGGACGTAGCGGAGGAAGCGGTCGAGCGGCGATTCGGGCGTTTGCTTCGCGGGCATGGGTGTGAGGATACCGCGACCCCGCGGTGGCTTCGGCTCCAAGACCGCCCCGACCAGGACGGGACGGCTCGAGCGGCATGAGGCATCTTCTCCGCATGCAGCGCGGACCGTCTCCCCCCTGATCCGCTCCTCGGCGGTTGACCCTCGCCCTCGTCGCGGTGGCGTTCACCGACGAGCTCGCGACCGGCGTCGTCCCGGCCGGCGCGCCCGAGCTGTCCCGGAGCTTCGCGCTCTCCGCTTCAGCCGCGGCGGGCTGGACCCTCTTCGCGTTCCAGATCCTCGGGTTCGTCCTCGAGCCGCCGCTCCTCGCGCTCGCGCACGGGCGCCGCGCGCGTACGTTCCGGACGATCGGCCTCGCGCTCATGGCCGCCGCGCTCCTCGTCGCCGCGGCGGCGCCGAGCTACGCGGTCCTCCTCGCGGCGCTCGCGCTCTACGGCCTGGGGAGCGGGCTCGGCACCGGGCTCGCCCAGTCGGCGCTCGCAGCGGCGGAGCCCGATCGCTGCGAGGCCGCCCTCGCCCGCTGGAACGCCGCGGGGATCGTCGGCGACCTC
>JAEZXM010000583.1 GCA_023419875.1 Pseudomonadota bacterium
TGACCGCGTTCGACATCTTCGCCCAGGCGGGCGGCGCGAACCGGGCGATCGCCCGGAGCTTCAACACGACCGCCAGCTCCAGCGGCCAGGTGGTGATCGCGTTCACCCGGAACGGCGGCCCGGACAATCCCAAGATCTGCGGGATCACGGTCGCCGGCGGGAGCCTCACGACCGCGGCGCTCACCGTGAACAAGGCCGGCAGCGGGAGCGGGACCGTCACCTCGACGCCCGCCGGCATCAACTGCGGCTCGACCTGCACCGCCAACTACGCGATCGGCGCCAGCGTCACCCTCTCGGCGAGCGCTGCCGCGCAGTCCACCTTCATCGGCTGGAGCGGCGCGGGCTGCACCGGCACGTCCACCTGCGTCGTGCCCATGACGACCGCCCAGGCGGTGACGGCGACCTTCAACACGCAGAACACGATCTACCCGCTCACCGTCGCGAAGAGCGGCAGCGGCAGCGGCACCGTGACCTCGAACCCGTCCGGGATCAACTGCGGGTCGACCTGCACCGCGAGCTACAACAGCGGCACCAGCGTCACGCTGACCGCGGCGCCGACGTCACCCGCGACGTTCGGCGGCTGGAGCGGGGCGTGCACCGGCACCGGGAGCTGCGTCGTCTCCATGACGCAGGCGCAGTCGGTCACCGCCGCCTTCAACGGCACGACCTGCCCGCTGCCCTCCACGTTCCGGTGGACCTCGACGGGTCCCCTCGCGACGCCGAGATCGGGATGGGTGTCGCTCAAGGACTTCACCACCGTGCCCTACAACGGCCAGCAGCTCGTCTACGCGACCACGCACGACAACGGCTCGACCTGGGGCTCGATGGTCTTCGGCCTCTTCACCGACTGGTCGCAGATGGCCTCGGCCTCGCAGACCGCGATGTCGAGATCCACGGTCGCGCCGACGCTCATCTTCTTCCGGCCGAAGAACATCTGGGTCCTCGCGTACCAGTGGGGCGCGACGCCCTTCCGCTACGTGACCTCGACCAACCCGACCAACGGGAACGGCTGGGGGAGCGAGGGCTCGCTCTACTCCAACAGCATCTCCGACTCCGGCACCGGGCCGATCGACCAGACGGTGATCTGCGACAGCGCCACCTGCTACCTGTTCTTCGCCGGCGACAACGGGCGCATCTACCGGTCCAGCATGCCGATCGCCAACTTCCCGGGCACCTTCCCGGCGGCGACGACCATCATGACCGACACCCAGGCCAACCTGTTCGAGGCGGTGCAGGTCTACAAGGTCCAGGGCGTGAACCAGTACCTCATGATCGTCGAGGCGATGGGGAGCGGCGGGCGGTTCTTCCGCTCGTTCACCGCGACCAGCCTCAACGGCTCGTGGACGCCGCTGGCGGCGAGCGAGAGCACGCCATTTGCCGGCGCGCGGAACGTCACCTACAACGGCGGCAGCAACTGGAGCAACGACATCAGCCACGGCGAGCTGCTCCGCGTCAGCAACGACGAGACGCAGACCATCGATCCGTGCAATCTCCGGCTGCTCTACCAGGGGTACGACAAGAACGCGCGGCCCGCCGACTACGGCCTCATCCCGTACCGCCCGGCCTTGCTGACGCACCAGCGGTAGCAGGCGTCCGGAGGATTGCACCACGGGGATCGACTCCCGGCCGGGCGCCCCCACGCGGCGGCCCGGTCGGGAGCGGTCATTTCAGCCGGTACACCCTCCGCGCATTCTCGCCCATGATGGCGGCGCGCTCGGCGGCCGTGAGCGGCTCGAGCAGCTCCAGCGCCGTTTCCAGCCAGCGGCGGTAGCTCGCGGCCAGCTTCACCACCGGCCAGTCGCTCCCGAACAGCAGGCGGCCGGGCCCGAAGGAGCCGAGCAGGTGGTCCGCGTAGGGCCGCAGCGCGGCCGGTGTCCAGCGGGCCGGATCGGCCTCGGTGACGAGCCCCGAGAGCTTGCACACCACGTTGGGCTGGAGCGCCAGGGCCGCGATGTGCGCCCGCCAGGGGTCGAGCACGCCGCCGCGGATGTCCGGCTTTCCGGCATGATCGAGGACGAAGGTGGTCCCCGGGCAGCGCCGCACGAGCTCGATGCACGCCCGGAGCCCGCGGTGCCGGACGCAGATGTCGAACGTCAAGCCTGCCTCGCCCGCGCGCGTCACGCCGCTCACGAAGGACGGCCGCAGGCAGTGGTCGGGCTCGGGGTGGTCCTGGAGGTTGTGCCGGACGCCGCGCACCAGGGGGTGGCCGGCCAGCGCCGCCAGCGCCGCGTCCGTCTCCGGGCCGCGGTCGACGGCCACCTGGGCGACGATGGCCGCGATGCGAGGCTCCCGCGCGGCGAGCTCCGAGATCCACTCGACCTCGGCCCGCGCGTGCCGGCCGTCCGCCCCCGCCTCCACGAACACGATCGCGCTGGGCGTCGCGTTGCCTGCCTCGATCGCCAGCTCCCGCGGCGCGTGCGGCCCGTCGATGTCCGGCGCCTCGGCCAGCCACGGGTAGGGCATTCGCGCTCGGTCCCAGAAGTGGACGTGCGCATCCACGTGCCCGGGGCGGGCGGTCATCGTACCCGTCGTCTTCATCGGTGGGGCCACCGCCGATCGCTCCTCATCCCTCGCGCCGCAGGGCTGCCTTTCTCGAGGCGAATACGCGATCGAGCCGGCGCATGGCCGTCTGGAGGTGCGTGCGCATGGCCTCGGCGGCCGCCTCCGGGTCCTTGCTTCCGATCGCCTTGGCGATGGCGACGTGCTCGGGCTTGGTCGCGGCGGCCTGCTGTGCGTGGTGGTACAGCCGGTACATGTGGAGGTGGCACCGGAGGTGCGCCAGCGACTCGCGCAGCCACCGGTTCCCGGACAGCCGCGCGACGGCGTCGTGGAAGGTCGCGTCGTAGACCATGTCGAGCCGGTTGGCGGTGGCGTCGTAGTTGCCCGCGCCGCCGGTCCGGGCGAAGGCGCGGAGCGCGGTCGCCTCGGCGGCGTCGGCGCGGCGCGCTGCCTCGGCGGCCGCGGCGGGCTCGATGAGGAGGCGGAAGTCCATCATCGCGCGCAGGTCGTCGAGCCCGATGAGGGGGGCCACCGCGTACCCTCGGTTGGGCTC
>JAEZXM010000020.1 GCA_023419875.1 Pseudomonadota bacterium
GCATCATCCCTAGATGTCCCACCGCCACCCAGCAACTTCTCCAAGACCTTTTCGAAGGCAGCCTTGCGCAACTCCGGGTCCTTCACCGATACAGTCGCCGCCTCGGCTCGCTCCACTGCACCCTTGAGATCGCTCGCGTTCACGAATCCCCCTGGACTGAATTGAGCAGTGTCTCGACGGCCGCGAACCCTGCAGCAGTCACCTTGTAATTCTTCCGTGCCTGCTTGCTCGAGCCGCCCTTCTTGGTCTGTACCATCAACTGCGGCTTGCGATTCTTGAGGTTGGTGATCGCCTTGGTAATGTTCCCGATTCCGTGGCCAGCATCCTTTAGGTGCCTATTGATCTCCTGTCCAGTCAGTTCGGCTTGGTTGTTCTTCTTCGTAAGAAAAGCTGCGGCCACCAGCGCCCTGTCAACGTCTGAGTTGGCGTGGGTCGCGGCTAGCGCTTCTGGCACGGAGCCGAACTCGGACAAACCACCGTTCTCCTCCACCCCTGCGTGCGCAACCCGCTTAGCCTCCTTCAGCGGAGCGAGGTTGAGCTTCTCTGCCGCCCACCTCAATACGCGGCCCTGCTCCTCCGGTTCCAGCGCAGCCAACGTCTTGAGGATCGTTTCGAGAGCCTTGAGGTCGTCCATTTCCATGAAACGGTTAGTACGTCGGCGTAGGGTTCATGTCAAGACATGTAACATGCACCACATGGTCACCCCAATCGGGGCGGGAGCCATGGGGCGCAGATGGGGCCTGTTACGACAGGGCGATGCTCGGGTCGCGACCTCCATCCAGTGTTGCCAGTCTCGGGAGTGTTGAACGCGATACACGACCACAGATGTCAGACCCGTGCGCGAAGTCACTGCGCGAAATGTACGCAGGATGGTCTACATCACAGCGATCCATATGGAAGGTGAAGACCGACACGTGCACATCGCCAGTCTCTCAGATAGCGGGAGCGGAGAATCCACGCGTGCGGCGACGGTCGTTGGGTCAGGAGCAAGAAGGGATCGCGACGGTTACCGAGGGCAAAGAATAACGTCGATCCGTCGGACCTGTGAACGTGCGGTGACGGCAAGTGGACCGACCTCCTTCTAGCGTCCTAAGTTCTCGGCTTGGTTTCCAAGAAAGCGTTCGACAGGCGCTTCGGGGTTCACCGGAGCGGCCGTCGCTGTTCGACGCCGCCCTTCACCCAGCGCACGACGAGCCCTGCCCCCACGGGTCCTCGATCGCCGGCGGCGTCGTCCCGGCCCCGGCTCGTGAGGCCACGCCGTCGGATCCGGTCGAACTCGCGCGCGCCGAGCAGGCCCGCGCGGAACACCGACAGGAGCTCGTCCGAGAAGCCGCTCCCGCACACGAGCACGTCGTCGGTGTTGATGGTCACCGGGACGCCCGCGTCGACGAGCCGCCGGATGGGGTGATCCTCGAGGCGGGGCACGCGCCCGAGCATCACGTTGCTCGTCGGGCAGAGGTTGAGCTGGATGCGGTGATCGGCGAGCCACCGCAGCACCGCGGGCGACCGGACGGCGGAGATGCCGTGCTGGACCTCGTCGAGATCGAGCGTCTCGACCGCTTCCTTCACGGAGTCGGCATCGCCCCACTCGCCGACGTGCGCCTTGAGCCGGAGTCCGCGCCGGCGCGCGGCGCGGCAGATCCCGCGAAAGGCGGCGATCGGCTGGGCGCCGTCGTCGCCGGAGAGATCGATCGCGCAGAGCTCGCTGCGTTCCAGGACGGGTGCGGCCCATCGCTCGAGGTCCGGGAAGGGCGTGGCGGGAGAGCTCGAGCCGCAGCTCGACGTCCGGAGCCACCCGGTCGCGCGTCTCGCGCACCGCGGCGATCCAGGATTCGAGGTCGCCACCGTACACCACCGCGAGCGCCCAGACGTCCTCGCCGGTCTCGAGCACGGTGACTTCGTCGCGCTGCCCCTGCGCGAGGCAGGCCTCGAACGCGAGCGCCCGTCCGCGCGGCCCGTCGAACATCGATCCCAAGTGGCGAGCGACCCATTCATGCATCTCGGCCATGCTGAACCAGCAGCGTCGGTTTCCAGAGTGCCTTCTATCGAACGCTACTCGCAGGGTTGGAGTTCCGATCCGCTGGAGTTCCTATCCGCAGATTTCGGAGACCGCCCCCGCTCCGGAAATGCGGACCCCTCAGGTGGCTCTCCTCACCCGCACCCCCGCGCCCGCGCAAGGAGCACCTCGCGCTCGCGCCGGTTCGTCGTGAGCGAGGCGGCGCGCTCGAACTCGGCGCACGCCTCCTCGGTGCGTCCGAGCCGGGCGAGCAGGTCGCCGCGGACGCTCGGGAGCAGGTGGTAGGACCGCAGCGAGGGCTCGTCCGCGAGCTCCTCGACGAGCTCCAGCCCCGCGGCCGGCCCGGACGCCATCGCCACCGCCACCGCGCGGTTGAGCTCGACCACGGGCGAGCCCGTCCGCTCCACGAGCGCGTCGTAGAGCGCGACGATGCGCGGCCAGTCCGTCTCCGCCGCGGAGCGCGCCCGCGCGTGGCAGGCGGCGATGGCCGCCTGGAGCGCGTACGGGCCGAGCGGCACGGCGAGCGCCTCGGCGCGCACGAGCGCGGCGAGGCCGCGGCGGACGAGGAGCGGGTCCCAGCGGGAACGATCCTGGTCGAGGAGCAAGATCGGCTCGCCCGAGGGGCCGACCCGCGCGCGCGAGCGGGACGCCTGCAGCTCCATGAGCGCGACGAGCCCGTGGACCTCCGCCTCTCCGGGGACGAGCGCGGCGAGCACGCGCCCGAGCCGGAGCGCCTCCTCGCACAGCTCGGGGCGTTGCCAGTCGTCGCCGCGGGTGGCGGCGTAGCCCTCGTTGAAGACGAGGTAGACGACCTCGAGCACCGATCCGAGCCGCTCGGACAGCTCCGGCCCGCGCGGCACCTCGAAGGGCACCTTCGCCTCGCGCAGCGTCCGCTTCGCCCGCACGATCCGCTGCGCGACCGTCGGCTCGGGCACCAGGAACGCGCGCGCGATCTCCTCCGTCCCGAGGCCTGCGACCAGCCGGAGCGTGAGCGCGACCCGCGCCTCCGCCGCGAGGACCGGATGGCAGGCGACGAGGACGAGCCTGAGGACGTCGTCGCCGACGCCGTCGTCGAGGCGCTCCTCGGCGGTGCGGACCTCCGGCGGATCGTCGGCCCCGAGCTCCTCGTGCTTGCGCTCGACGAGCCGGCGCTTCCGCTGCTGGTCCAGCGCGCGGTTCCTCGCGGTCGCCATCAGCCACGCCCCGGGATTCTCCGGGACGCCGGTCCGCGGCCAGACGTCGAGCGCGGCGACGAGGCTCTCCTGCGCCAGGTCCTCGGCGAGGTCCACGTCGCGGACGAGCCGCACGAGGCCGCCGATCAGCCGGGCGGACTCGATCCGCCAGACCGTCTCGATCGCCTCGTGCGGCTCGCCCGCGGCCACGTTCGCCGCCCGCTACGCGTGATGCTGGCGCTCGATCTCCGCCCGGAGGCGCTCCTCCTGCTCGCGCAGCTCGGGGGTGAACTCCTTCCCGAAGTCGTCCGCCTCGAAGACGGGGCGAAGCTCGATCTCGGCCCCGCCGTCGAACGGCGCCCGCTTGATCCACTCGAGCGCCTCGTCCATCGACCGCACCTGCCAGAGCCAGAACCCGGCGATGAGCTCCTTCGTCTCCGCGAAGGGCCCGTCCCGGACGGTCCGCTCCCGGCCGGAGAACCGGACGCGCTTCCCGCGCGAGGTCGGGTGGAGGCCCTCGCCCGCGAGCATCACGCCCGCCTTCACCAGCTCCTCGTTGTACTTCCCCATCGCCGCGAGGAGCTCCTCGCTCGGCATCTTGCCGGCCTCGGAATCCGCGTCCGCCTTCACGATCACCATCACGCGCATCGCCCTCTCCTTGGTTCGAGGAGGCGCTCTAGATAACGACGGCGCCTTCGAACAGGCGACGAACGACGACGGGGTAGATCGACGCCGCTCCGGCAGGCACCGATCCGGGTGCTGCGCGGCGCAAACGATCGCTTGCGCGCCGCAGAAGAGCGGGGCGGCCCGGACGAGCCGGACCGCCCCGAACACTCTCGGCCGTCAGCCCGGGCTCAGGGCGTCAGCTCGAGCGTCGTCACGCTGAGCGCTGGGAGCGTCAGCGTGATCGAGCTCGTGCCCGGCGCCGGCACGGTCACCGCCTGCCAGGACGGCGAGGAGCCGTTCGCGAGCCGCCACGCCCGTGCGGTCCGCAGCGCCGTCGCGTGCGTCCAGTTCAGCTGGACGGTCCTCGAGCGGAGGTCGAGCGTCCCGGTGGTGCCCATGGTCGGCCGGTGGACGATCACCAGCACGAGCCGGTTCGCGCTGGCGGCGTCCACGCTCGCGTAGACCGAGACGTGCTCGACGTCGGTGGTGCTCGCCGAGACCGAGGTGTCGCCGAAGTTCTTCCCGGCGCCGTCGTAGTTCCGGAACGCCCGCCAGGCCGCGAAGGACCAGGCGCGGTTCGAGTTGATCGACCAGAAGGCGCCCGCGTAGACGCCCTCGCGCCCGAAGATGCCGAGCGTGTCGGCCTGCGCGATCGCCCCGGAGACGTGGTCCTCGCCGCCGTGGTTGTACTCGGTGATCGCGAGCTTCGTGCCCGGGAACTTCGAGTCGATCTTCGCCTGGAAGCGCGGGAGGAGCTGGATCGCCTGGCCCAGCGAGCTCGACGCCGTGGTCCACTGGGTGATCCAGCTCGTCTCGACGAACGCCGGGTCGAAGAGCGACCGCGGCGCCTGCATGCGGGCCGCCGCGACGCAGTCGGAGTTGTCGGTGTTGATCACCCGGATGCCGGAGGGCTGGCAGCCGTTCGACTGCGCCTCGGAGTACCAGTGGAGGTCGAGCACGTCGAGCAGCCGGCGCACCGTGGAGGCGGCGCTCATCTGCGTCAGGTAGTGGTCGATGAACGAGTTGTCGATCGAGGCCGAGCCCTTGTCGGGCGCGTCCTGGAAGCTGAGCATCCCGTTCCAGCCGTAGCTCACCGGGCCGTACACGAGCGCGCCCGGGACCGCCGCCTTGATGGCCGCGGCCGAGGCGAGGCTCTTCTCCATGATGCCGGCGTACCCGAGCTGGGTGCGCTGGATCTCGGGGTGCGTGCCCTGGCCGGTGCCGTTCGAGACGTAACCCCAGAGGTCGGGCTCGTTGTCGAGCGAGAGGTGCGGCGTCGCGCCCGCGCCCCAGCGGTTGGCGATGAAGTTCGCGAGCTCGTCCTGGTACACGGTCGTGCTCGAGGGGCTGGGCGAGAGGGTGAACGCGCTCCCCTTGGCCGGCACGCTGGGGACGAACCAGCTCGTCACCGGATCGGTGAGCGGGACGTTGCCGTCACGCGCCTGCGAGACCCAGCCCTGGATCGGGATCGTGACCAGCGCGGCGATGCCGTTGGCCTTGGCGTCGTCGATGGTCGGGACGATCGCCGCGCCCGGGCCCTGGGCCGGCGTGCCCATGTGCGTGTCGTTCGAGTACGGCCCCCAGTCGGCGCCGGCGTTCGAGTAGTTGTTGGTCCAGTTGTAGGCGGTCCAGCGGTTGCCGCCGATCCGGATGTAGGTCGCGCCGGGGGGCGCGTCCGCGAGCCGGCCGGCGTTGTAGCCGTAGACGTAGGGCGAGATGGCGCGGCGGCCCGTGGCCGTGTTCACCGTCAGCGTCACGTCGGCGGTCGAGACCGGGGGAGTCGTGAACCCGAGCGCGCTCGAGACGCTCGTGTTGCCGGCGGCGTCCCGGGCTCGGACGGG
>JAEZXM010000137.1 GCA_023419875.1 Pseudomonadota bacterium
CGCCGCGCGCGCGGCGTCATTGCGGCGACGTTCGTGCTCGCGCTCGGCATCCTCGCGAAGGAGGTCGCGGTGATGATCCCGCCGCTCTACCTCCTCGTCGCGTGGGCGCTTCCCGCCGCGGCCGGCCTCCCCGCGCGACCGGGCCTCCGGGCGCCCGAGGCGCGGCGCGCGCTTCTTCGCGCCGCGCTCGTCGCCGGCGCGCTCGGCCTCGCGTTCCTCCCCTGGCTCGTGGGCCACACCGTCGCCTCCCACGAGCCGGGGCAGGGCTGGTGGCCTTCTCTGGGAGTGAAGCCGGTCGCGCTCTGGTTCCCCCTCGGCACCCCGCGGCTCCACGTCCTCATGACCATGAGCCGCGTCCTCGCGGAGTACCTGCGCATCCTCGCCTTCCCGGCGTTCCTCGGCGGCGACTTCGCCTACGCCGCACGGATCCCCACCGCCACCGGCCCGACGCTCGCGCTCGCGGCGGCGACGGTCTCCTGGCTCGCGGCGCTGGCCGCGGGGGTCCTCCTCCTCCGGCGTGCGCCCCTGGTGGCGATCGGCGTCCTCTGGATCTTCGTTGCCCTGCTGCCCGTGCTGCACGTCCTCGTCCCCGTCGGCGTGCTCCTCGCGGAGCGGCTCCTGTACCTCCCCTCGGTCGGGTTCTGCGTCGCGGCCGGCGCCGTGCTGGGCATCGGCCTGGGCGCGGTCTTCTCGCGCCCGGAAGAGGGCCGCCGCGGGCCGGCGCCGTTCGTCCTCGCCGGGATCGCGGCCCTCGCGGTCCCGGTCCTCTGGGCGCGCACCGCGGTCCGCACGGAGGACTGGTCCACCACCGTGCGCTTCTGGGAGTCGGAGGCGGAGAAGGCCCCCCGCCAGGTGGTGGTGAACAACAACCTCGCCGTCGCCTACACGTCGATCGGTCAGCCGCGCAAGGCGATCGCGCGACTCGAGACCGCGCTCGCCGTCGATCCGCGCTACTGGCGCGCCTGGGTGAACCTGGGGATCGCGCGCGGAGAGCTGGGCGAGTACGCCGCGGGCCGCACCGCGTTCGAGCGCGCCATCGCGCTCGCGCCGAACGAGATGGACCCGCCGCGGTACCTGGGCCGGATGCTCGCGCAGGCGAACGACCTCTCGGGTGCGGTCCAGGCGTACGAGCAGGCGCGCCGGATCGCGCCCGAGCAGGCGGTGCTCGCCCGCGAGCTCGCCCAGCTCCTCGTCCGGGCGGGACGCACCGGGGAGGCCCGCGTGCAGCTCGAGGACG
This sequence comes from Pseudomonadota bacterium, assembly GCA_023419875.1. Taxonomy (GTDB): domain Bacteria; phylum Myxococcota; class Myxococcia; order Myxococcales; family Anaeromyxobacteraceae; genus Anaeromyxobacter. The sequence continues at coordinate 1,238 of JAEZXM010000137.1, forward strand.
TGCTCCGCCTCGATCCCGGCGATCGGGCAGCGCGGGTGCAGCTCGGCCGGCTGCGGTGAGGACGGGGCGTTTCCCTGCAGCTCCGTTTACAATGACCGCGCATGGCCGAAACACCCCGCCCCGGGGGCGACACGACGACTGCCGTCCCGAAGACGCGTCAGGAGCGGGAGACGAAGCGGCCTCCCCTCTACAGAGTGCTCTTCCACAACGATGACTACACGACCCAGGAGTTCGTCGAGCAGGTCCTCATCGCGGTCTTCAACCACGACCCGGAGACGGCACACCGCATCATGCTCCACGTTCACATGCGCGGGGTGGGCGTCGCCGGTATCTATCCCTGGGAGATCGCGGAGACGAAGACGAGAAGGACCATGGAGCTCGCGAAGGAGGCGGAATTCCCCCTCCTGGTGACGGTCGAGCCGGAGTAGCGCGGAGCAGCGATGGTGACGGTTTCGAAGGAGCTTCAGCAGACCCTGCAGGCGGCCGTGGGAGAGGCCCGTCGGCGGCGGCACGAGTACGTCACGCTGGAGCACCTGCTCCACGCGATGACCAAGGACCGCGTCGCCTCCGAGGTGCTCACCGCCTGCGGTGCCGATCTCCGCCTCCTCGAGCGCGAGCTGGAGGAGTATCTCGACCGCACCCTCGAATCCGCCGGGGCCGTCCAGGATCCCGAGCAGACCGCCGCCTTCCAGCGCGTGCTCCAGCGGGCCGCCTGGCACGTGCAAGGGTCCGGGCGGACGGAGCTCAACGCCGGCGACGTCCTCGTCGCCATCACCCGCGAGCGCGGCTCGCACGCCGTCTACCTGCTCGAGAAGCAGGGGGTCCGCCGGCTCGACATCCTTCAGTACATCTCGCACGGGATCGGCAAGGACGGCGGGGGAGAGGACGAGCCCGGCGCCGAGGGTGGCGAGGGCGAAGAGGGCGGTCCCCGGCCGGTGAAGGACCCGTTCCGGACGTTCACCGTGAACCTGGTGGAGCGCGCCGCCCAGGGCCTCATCGACCCGCTCATCGGACGCGACGCGGAGATCGAGCGGACGATCCAGGTCCTCTGCCGTCGCCGCAAGAACAACCCGGTCTTCGTGGGCGAACCGGGCGTGGGCAAGACAGCGATCGTCGAGGGCCTCGCCCTGCGCATCCACCAGAAGAAGGTGCCCGCGGTCCTCGAGAAGGCCGCCATCTACTCCCTCGACATGGGCGCGCTGCTCGCCGGCACCAAGTTCCGCGGCGAGTTCGAGCAGCGGCTCAAGGGTGTGATCGCCGGGGTGAAGAAGACGCCGCACGCCATCCTCTTCATCGACGAGATCCACACCATCGTCGGCGCCGGCGCCACCACCGGGTCCTCGCTCGATGCCTCGAACCTGCTCAAGCCGGGCCTCGCCTCCGGCGAGCTGCGCTGCATCGGCTCGACCACGTTCCACGACTACAAGCAGACCTTCGAGCGCGACCACGCGCTCGCGCGCCGCTTCCAGAAGATCGAGGTCCACGAGCCCTCGGTCGAGGACACCGTCCGCATCCTCCAGGGCCTCAAGAAGGTCTACGAGGAGCACCACGGCGTCTCGTACACGCCCAAGGCGATCCGCGCGGCCGCGGAGCTCTCCGCGAAGCACATCAACGACCGGCAGCTCCCGGACAAGGCGATCGACGTGCTCGACGAGGCCGGCGCGCGCGACCGGATGCGCGCCGACCAGGATCGCCGCCACCGGATCACCGCCCGCGACGTGGAGCGCGTGGTCTCCAAGATCGCCAAGATCCCCGAGCGCACCGTGTCCGCCAACGACGAGACCGCGCTCCGGGCCCTCGAGCCCGAGCTCAAGAAGGTGATCTTCGGACAGGACGCCGCCATCGAGGCGATCGCCAGCGCCATCAAGCTCTCGCGCTCCGGCCTGGCCGCGCCCGAGCGGCCCATCGGCAACTTCCTCTTCTCCGGCCCCACCGGCGTCGGCAAGACCGAGCTCGCGAAGCAGCTCGCCCGCATCCTCGGGGTGGAGTTCATCCGCTTCGACATGACCGAGTACCAGGAGAAGCACACCGTCTCCCGGCTGATCGGCGCTCCTCCGGGCTACGTCGGCTTCGACCAGGGCGGGCTCCTCACCGACGCGATCCGCAAGACGCCCTACGCCGTGCTCCTCCTCGACGAGATCGAGAAGGCGCACCCCGACATCTTCAACCTGCTCCTCCAGGTGATGGACCACGCCACGCTGACCGACAACAACGGGCGCAAGGCGGACTTCCGGCACGTGGTGCTCATCCTCACCACCAACGCCGGCGCCCAGGAGCTCTCGGCCCGACGGGTCGGGTTCGGCCAGGACCAGTCCGAGCCGGGCAACGCGCGGAACGCGATCGAGCGGACCTTCAGCCCCGAGTTCCGCAACCGCCTCGACGCGTGGGTCGCCTTCGACTCCTTGCCGCACGAGGTGATCCTGAAGGTGGTCGACAAGATGGTGAAGGAGCTCGAGGGTCAGCTCGCGGAGAAGAAGGTCCGCATCGAGCTGACGCCCGAGGGCCGCAAGTGGCTCGCCGAGCACGGCTTCGACCGGAAGATGGGCGCGCGGCCCATGGGCCGCCTCATCCAGAACGAGGTGAAGAAGCCGCTCGCCGAGCGGATCCTCTTCGGCGACCTGCACGGCGGTGGGACGGTCAAGGTCGAGGTCGAGCCCGGCGGCGAGAAGCTGCGGCTCGTCATCACCGCGGACGCGCCGCCGGCGCCGAGGAAGCCGGTGCCGGAGCCGGCGTGAGGCAGTTCACGGTTCGCGGTTTCGGTTTGCAGTTTTCGGTGTCTGGACCCGGCAACTGTGAACTGTTGAACTGACCACTGTGAACCGACAACCGTCCCCTGCTACCCTGCCCCCATGCGCAGGGCGCGGATCGCGTTCCTCGGGATCGCCGGGCTGGCGGTGCTCGCCGGCCTGGCCTTCCTCGTCGTGCGGCGCGCCACGCACTCGCGCTCGCCCGGGCACACCGACCCCGCCGCTGCTTCCTCCGGATCCTCGCTCTCGCCCGGCCTCGATCTCGAGGGCGTGGTGCTCCACGGCGACGCGCCGGTCCCGGGAGCGACGGTCCTCGTCACCTCGGACGAGGACGGCGACGCCTTCTCCTCGGCGCGCTGCCCCAACGAGGAGGACCGCTCGATCCTCGACTGCCCGTGCGCGGCGGTGCCCGACCTGGCCGCGTGGCGCTTCGCCGAGGGCCGCGGCGAGGCAGAGCCGATCATCGAGACCACGACCGAGGAGGACGGGACCTTCGCGCTGACGGGCCTCTCGCCCGGGAGGTACGCGGTGTGGGCCGAGGCGGGAGAGCTCGCCGCGGTGGCGCTCGACGTCCAGGCGGGCGGCTCGGCCGAGCTCGTGCTCGGACCGGGCGTCTGGTACGCCGGCACCGCGCGCGACGAGGAGGGCGTCGCGATCGAGGGCGCCCTCGTCGCCGCCGTTCACACGGAGCACAGCCGCTTCTTCGCCGTGCTCACCGACCCCGACGGCGGGTTCCTGCTCGGCCCGCTGCCGGAGGGCCCGTACGTCGTGCTCGCGTCGGCGGACGGGCGCGTACCGGTCCTCGACCGGGCGCCGTCGGGGGCCATGGACCTCGCGCTCGTGCCCGCGGGGGTGGTGGAGGGCACGGTGGTTCGGGACGGCAGGCCGGTGGTCGGGGCCGAGGTGCGGACGGTGGTCGGGTGCAGCCCGCTCGTCGCGGCGACCGACGCCCAGGGCCGGTTCGTGCTCGACGGGCTCCTGCCGGAGCGGGCCGCGGTCGCCGCGTTCGCCGGCGAGGACGGCGGGGTCGAGGAGGTCGATCTCACGGCGCAGGATCGCGAGGGGCTCGTCATCGCCCTCCGCCGGGGCGGGGTCATCGCCGGCGAGGTGCGCGACGAGGCGGGCGCGCCGGTGGTGGCGGCCCGGGTGGCGGTGGAGGGCGAGGTCATCGAGACCGCCGCCGTGACGGACGAGGACGGGCGCTTCCGGGCCTCCGGCCTCCCGCCCGCGCGGTACGAGGTCTGGCTGTTCCCGCCGGCGGGGTTCGTGCCCCCGGCACGTCGCTCGATCTCCGTGGTGGCCGGCCAGGAGGCGCGCGCCTCGTACCGCCTGCTCGGCGCCGCGAGGCTCGCCGGCCTGGTCGAGGACGAGGAGGGGTGGCCGGTTCCCGGCGCGATCATCCTGGCCCGCCGCGCCCGCGAGGGAGTGGTGCCCTCGGGCGACGGCGATGCACCCCTGGACGTCGAGACGCGGACCGACCGCGAGGGCCGGTTCGCGCTGGAGCATGTCGCGCCGGGGCCGGTGCACCTCCGCATCGACGCGAACGGCTTCCTCCCCGCCGAGGTCGACGCCCGGACGCCCGGAGAGCTGACCGTGAAGCTCCGCCGCGGAGGGAGCCTGGAGCTGGAGATCGTCGACGAGGCCGACCTCGGGGTCACCGGCGCCCTCCTGCGTCTGTCCAGCGCACGACCCCAGGCCGGCGAGACCGTCCGCCGGGAGGCCGCCGCCGATGCGCGCGGCTGGTTCAGGTTCGACGGGCTGCCACACGGGCGCTACAGGGTGGTCGCACAGCTCCGGTCGCCCGCCCGCAGCGATCGCCGGTGGTCACGCACGGTCACCGCCGGGGCGAGCGTGACGCCGGGTGAGACGACGAAGCTCACGCTGCGGCTCGAGGGAGGCCTGAGCATCGCGGGCAAGGTCGTGGAGGAGGGCTCGGGGCGTCCGCTCGCGGGCGTCGAGGTGGAGGCCGCGGACGAGATCGACGACTCCGCCGCCGACATGGGCGAGGGCCGACCGCCTCGTGCGGGAGGAGCGGCGATCACCGATCGTGAGGGCCGCTTCGAGATCCGGCACCTCCGGCCGAACCGGCACCGGCTCTCCTGGAGCCTGCACGAGTACCAGGCCTCCGAGGCCGCGCGCCCGACACGCCCGGGGGAGATCGGCCTGGTCCTGACGATGCGCCGGCTGGCGCCGGAGACCGCGGCCCCGGCCAGGGAGTGACAAGGGGCGCCCGGTCTCCCGGGCGCCCCCTCTCGCCGTCCCGTGTGACGGTCCTGCTCGCTCCAGCTACTTCACGCTCACCGGAATCGTCCGCGCCTTCGCCTCTTCGCGCTTCGGCAGCTTCACCACGAGGACGCCCTGGTCGTACCCGGCCTCGACACGGCTCGCGTCCACGCCGCGCGGCAGGGTGAAGGAGCGGAGGAACGTCCCGAAGGAGCGCTCGCTCCGGTGCACCGTCTCGCCGGCCGCGGCGGCGGGCTGCTTCCGCTCGGCCTGGATGGCGAGCGTGTCCTTCTCGACGCGGAGCTGGATGGCGTTCGGATCGATGCCGGGCAGGTCCACCAGCACGCGGTACTCGCCCTCGGTCTCGACGACGTCGGCCGCGGGCGCGAGGCCGTAGCTCCAGCCTTCGGAGGCGAGGCCGTTCACCAGCTTGTCCATCTGCTCGTTCAGCGCGGAGAGCGTCCGCGCGGGGTTGCTCCACAGGGTCAACATGGTCTTCTCCTCCTCGCGCGGACTTCCGCCCGCGCGCTTCGTCGCGTTTCGGTTTCAGGTCGGGCCGCGTTCCGGGGGTGGCCGCCCTCGGCTCGCGTCCTCGCTCTCTGGGTAAGGCTCGGGGGAGGGCTGTCAAGCGACGGGACCGGACCCGTGCCGACCCCATCCCGGGTTACAAATGCGCCGTGCCGCCGCGCCCCGAGCCGCTCCCGATCGACGACATCCTCCCGGAGCTCGTGGCCGCGCTCCGCGCCGGCCCGTCGGTCGTCGTCGAGGCTCCGCCGGGCGCGGGCAAGACGACGCGCGTGCCCCCTGCGCTGCTCGCGGGCGGCCTCGCCGGGGATGGCGAGGTGGTGGTGCTCGAGCCACGTCGGCTCGCGGCGCGGCTGGCCGCCCGGAGGGTCGCCCAGGAGCTGGGGGAGCGGCCGGGCGAGACGGTCGGCTGGCAGGTGCGGTTCGAGGAGGTCGCTGGGCCGCGGACCCGGATCCGCTACGTGACCGAAGGGCTCCTCACGCGCCGCCTCCTCTCCGCGCCCGCGCTCCCGGGCGTCGGCGCCGTGGTGCTCGACGAGTTCCACGAGCGCCACCTCCCCGGCGACCTCGCGCTCGCCTTCCTCCGCCGGCTGCAACGCACGACCCGGCCCGACCTCAAGCTCGTCGTCATGTCCGCGACGCTCGACGCCGAGCCCGTGGCCCGGTTCCTCGGTGCGCCGCGGCTCCGCTCCGAGGGGCGCCGCTTCGACGTCGCCGTCGAGCACCTCTCGGCGGAGGAGGCGGCGCGCGACGAGCGGCTCGAGGACCGGGTCGCGCGCGCGGTGCGGCGGCTGCACCGGGAGGCGCAAGGGGGCCCCGGAGACGTGCTCGTGTTTCTTCCCGGGGCCGCCGAGATCCGCCGCGCGCGCGAGGCGCTCTCCGCGTGGGCGCAGGCGGCGGGCGTGGACCTCCTGCCGCTCCACGGGGATCTCCCGCCCGAGGAGCAGGAGCGTGCGGTCCGGCCCGGCCCGTCACCCAAGGTGATCCTCTCGACCAACGTCGCCGAGTCCTCGGTCACCATCGAGGGCGTGACGGCTGTGGTGGACTCCGGGCTCGCGCGGATCGCCTCGCACGCGCCCTGGTCTGGCC